>CAMDFS010000009.1 GCA_945897715.1 Chlamydia trachomatis | reverse complement strand
GCAAATTTAAAAGAAAATTTTTTCCAAGGTGCCGTGACTTTGACGGTGATGGGAAGTATTAGTGATTGGGGATTAGAAAGTGCAGTATTTGGGCCAATGTTTACAACAGCTAAATTTCAAGATCTATTTGATGGGATCAATCTCATGCTTTATAATGGGCAGTATTACTTAAATGCAGGACAGCTACCCCTTCAAAGTTGGGACATCATCTCTTGGTTAAACCAACTAAAAAGTAATTCGGGTATGTCAGGCAGTGATGCAGCAAAGTATATCAATATAGGGTTTAATGCAAAAATTGATTATACCTTACCATCAAGTTCAGCTGGGCCTCTTGTTTATAAAACACTTCCTGCAGGAATTAGCAGTGGAGGAGCTGCCGCTTATATCTATGAGCAGTTAGAAAAAGGTACAGGCAGTAATTTAGGTAGCTGCTTTTTTTGGGATGAAAATGCTGATTACACTGTCTCTCAAACAAATAACTATGTTTCCATGTTTTTTAACAATACAGGTGATTTCGAGCAGGATTTTTTTACCTATTAAACTTAATTGCTATTTTGAAGGACTGTTGACAGTTGGTGCAAATAGTTTGTTTTTTAAAAATTCATTCATCGAGTCTTTAGAAATTTTTACTGGAACTTTTAGCACCGTGTTTGCGTTTAAGATGAGTTTCATTAAGATAGTCTTAGTGATTTGAGCTGTCATATCGCCATTTTTAGTGCTTAAATTTTTAAACTTTAGTTCGTTAATTTTTGAAACAGTGACTTTTCCTGTAGGATCAACAAAATTAATAGTAATGTTTTTCAGCACTAATGAATCAATGGTCGTATCTTTTTTGCTTTTGGATTCTTTTTTAACAGGTGCATTCATATGAGCGATAATAGCATCCCAGTTTGTTACATTACCATTTCCAGGGAGGGTTTCAACAACTAGTACAATCCCTTCAAGTTCTATCTCTTTAATTCTTATAGTATTGGATAAGTATGTTGTTAATGGTGCTTCAACAGAGATTTTTTTAATAGATAGAGCATAGGGAAATTTTGTATTAGGCATATTTAACATTTGCAGCTGCCAGAACCGAAGGTGATTTAAGGAGATAACGGTATTATTCACTGTAGTTTTTGTCCCTAAGGCAGATGTTAAAATAGATCCTAAAATCGTAGAAATAAAAAGGTAAACAATTAGAACAAAAAAGATCAGCGCTCCAAGGAGCGAAAAAATAATAATCGGTGTTTTTCTCATATCTTTCACTTATCAAAATCAAAATTATAAACGCAAGATAAACTTTAAATTCCTAAAAATAAGTCGATTATCATTCATACTTGATGTGAGGGTAATATAATGAAAAACAATCATAGGAATATAGTATGACAACATGCGGAAATGCCCCATTTGGGGATTACTCAACTTTAGCAAATTTAACACAAAATACGAATTTAGCAGCACCAAGTGGTTTTGCTACAAGATATACAGGTGTTGGTAGTGTATCATTGATATGGACGCCATCATCAGATTATACTTCCCATCCAGAAAATTACCTTGGATTTTTTATTCTAAAAAATTATAAAAAATATGGATCTTCTCTACCACCGATTGCACCTACAATGTATAATGATCCTAACACACCTGATGCAGTACCAATATATGTTGGAAGAAATTCACAGATGGGAGAGTGTGCAAGTTTAACAAATACTTTTGAGCAAAACTTTTCAGATCTAAACACTTCACCTGGTTCTTCATATGCGTATTCAATTTTTTTAATCACCTCAAAGTTAACCTATTCTTTAGCTGCATCAGTAATTGCAAATGTTCCAAGCGATAATGGATCAAGTTTACTAATCAATGAGACTTTTGCCAATGCTAAGATTAGTGGAAATACAATTACATCTGGATTAGGCTCTTTGGGATTAAATTTTCAAACAGATAATGCTGCTCATACTTTGTTATCACCAGGAGCTTTCCAAGGGCAACAGGCAATTATGCTAGGGGGTAGTATCAGTGATACTACAACCTTAACATCAGATTTAATCCCAGCTAACGGGGTTAGTTTAGAGCCAAATACATTGTATAGTTTTACTTACTGGACAAGAAGTACATATAATCCAGCAATCTATACAGGTAATAATGAAGATGGTGCTGCAAATGCTCTTTCTGGAATTCTTACCGTACAAATGTCTAATGCCAATGTGTTGCAGCAATACCAAATATTACATCAAGAGGATCTTTCTACAGATGCAGGGACAGCTTGTACAGCTGATTTAACAAAAAGAATTGCTGCGTATGATTTTGCTGGAAATCCTCCAACCTATCAGTATTTTGGTCAGGCCTATAATTCTGTATGGACACAAAATGGAGTAGTTTTTCTTACTGGTGCAGAAAGTACAGAGTTACCAAGCAGTCCTAAGAATTTGTATGGGACAAACGGCGGGGATCCAACTCAGATATTTATCCCAAATCAGCCAAGCAATAGTTTGCTAAATGTTCAAGTTACTTTTAGTTTAGGTAAGATTGATAGTTCAGCATGGGGAAGTGATGTATCAAGTATTTCTGCAGAGCTTGGGCAAATAACAGTTGCAAAGGGTGTATATTTTGGAAAAGGTCAATATGAAAAAATGTTAGATCAAACTCCATTAAATTTTCTCTTAAATCCAAGTGCTTCTTTTGATATAACTACAGCAGCAGTTGCAGCTCCTAATTCAATACCTGGGTATCCTCAAGGGGACTTAACCTGTCCTGCAGTCTCAAATTGGAATATTAATGGAGGAGCTTTTGCATATACGCCTAATCTAAAAACGTATTATGCGTTGCTTCAGCCTACATGTGACACAAACGCTACCTTAAGTCAGTCTATTTGGTATATGAGTCTTATTGCAGGGCAAACCTATGAAATTTCATTTGATGTGCTTGTAACTCCAAGTAACTTACAAGAACTTATTTGTAAAAGTACCCCGAACTATGTCTGTACGGATCCATTAGCAATTAGTGCTTTACAGATTGATATATTGAATAGTTCGAAAATACCTGTTGGAACATTTACAACGGTATCTTTTAATAATGCCCCTTCACAACCTACTGGATTTTATGAAACTAAAGGAGCAAACTTAACAGCCACACAAGTTGTTACTCAAAATTCAAAGGCTACTATTAATTCAGCATGCGTAACTTCAAATCCTATTACCCCAGGTTGGGTAACGGTTACGTATACCTATTTAGTCCCTCCACAATCCGAAGCGTATAAAAATCTATCACCAACTTTACAATTTAGTATGGCAAAAGGAATTAATGAATCGACTCCATATTGGGGTGTCAGAAACATATGTATTGCTCCACAACAAATCGATATTGCTGCAGGAAGAATTGCAGTGCAAGGTTTTGATATGCCAGTTCCTATTCCAACGGTGCCCTCTTCTATTTCAGGTGTTACAAAAACTCCAACATATGTACAGACATGGGATTTTTCAAAGATAAGCAAAGCAACACCTATTTTAGCTGGATTAGCTTCCCTTAATGGTGCAAAAGTTGGGCTAAGTAGTCCAAACCCTGTAGGGGGGATGTTAGTATTAAATCAAAAAAATAGTGATCCAGCAAATTTATCAGTAGTAACAGATGCTAATGGTCAAACTGTCCTTTGTATCAGATGTAATAGTGGTTCTAAGTCAACCTTGTCTGGAACAACATTAGTCACAAGTGAGTATTTTACTTCTGGAGTTTTTGATTGTTACGTAAAAGTTGCAAATGTGATGAAAGATGGAAGTCAAGTTAATGGTAATCAACCTTTAGGGTTTACTTTTGCCGATTGGGTCTATTCGTATCAGGATTATAACCAAACATATGATAATCGATCTCTTATGTCATTTGGCCAGGATAGAAACCCTGAGATTGACATCGAAATAGGGGGGAACTGTCCAAAAGGATTGGAAAACACTGACTATTCTTATACAATAGGGAGACTTAATTGTTGGGGAGGAGTTTTAGGTGGTACTGGTGGAAATCTAGAAATGCATACACTCATGCCAAATCAGTTTAACCTGTCAGTTTCACCCTCTACAAATAATGGTTATCATAAATTGACAATTGTTTTAAATGGTGGAGCAGATATTGCATCGCCAAGTAGTAATTCTGCCACTCGATCTCCTGGATATATTAAATGGTATGTCAATGACGTATTGTGGGGAGGGGGATGGCTTGGTGCAAATTATGGTACAGATAACATTCCTCATACAGGAATGAGATTCACTGTGGGACCTTGGCACCCAGACAATGGTTGGGCAGGATCTCTATTTGGGCCAGATGGAAAAACATACCTTTGGGATACAGCGGATTTTTATATGACCAAGATGCAATATACGCCGCTATATAATAATGGTGCAACAGATCAAACTAACTATATGATTCCACCTGTGTCAGGGGCTCCTACTGTGGGAGCTTTTCCAAACAGGGATTTCTATTTGCCTGAGTTTAATCCGTTCAATCATTGTGATCCAACCGGTACATAAAAAAAAGGTAGCAATTTCTTGCTACCTTCTCTAAAAGTTTCAAATGGATTAATAATCCATTTGAGACATTCCACCACCCATCGGCATTGATGATGCCTTTTCATCAGATGGAAGATCTACAATCACAGCTTCTGTTGTCAGAAGAAGTGATGCAATAGATGCCGCATTTTGAAGGGCAGATCTTACCACTTTTGTTGGATCTACAATTCCAGCTTCAAACATGTCGACAAACTCATTTGTCAACGCATTCCAGCCAAATGTGTCGTTACCAGCAACAACTTTATGGAAAATCACCACCCCAGGCTCACCAGCATTTACTGCTATCTGGCAAAGAGGCGCTGAAAGAACGGCTTTGATGATCTCTCCACCACGCTTTTCATCTCCATGAAGAGTTTCTACAAACTTTGTCAAAGAACCTAAGCAATGAACTAATGCTGCTCCACCACCTGGAAGAATACCTTCTTCTACAGCAGCTTTTGTAGCATGTAAAGCATCATCCACTCGATCCTTCTTCTCTTTCATCTCCATTTCAGTAGCCGCTCCCACATTAATCAAAGCGACACCACCAGAAAGCTTAGCAAGTCTTTCTTGAAGCTTTTCTTTGTCATAGTCTGATGTAGCGTTTTCAATCTGTTGCTTGATATAAGCACAACGATTAGCAATAGCTGTCTTTTGACCTGCACCATCAATAATTGTTGTATCATCTTTCCCAGCAATGATCTTTTTAGCCGTTCCAAGCTGATCAACTGTCGCTGTCTCTAGTTTCATCCCAAGTTCTTCAGAAATTACTGTCGCACCTGTTAGGATAGCAATGTCTTTTAAAACCTCTTTTCTTCGATCCCCAAAGCCAGGAGCTTTTACAGCACACACTTTAAGTCCAGATCTTAGTCTGTTGATAACAAGAGTTGCTAAAGCTTCCCCTTCGATGTCCTCAGCGATAATAAATAACGCCCGTCCTGATTCTGCTACTGTTTTAAGAATTGGAAGAAGTTCTTTCATCGATGAAATCTTCTTTTCATAAATAAGGATACAAGGCTCTTCAAGGACAGCTTCTTGTTTTTCAGCATCAGTAACAAAGTAAGGATTTGTGTATCCTCTATCAAAACTCATCCCTTCTACAACGATTAACTCTGTCTCTAAGGTTTTGCCCTCTTCTACAGTAACTACACCGTTTTTACCCACTTTTTTCATTGCAGTTGCAATCAAAGCACCAATTTCAGGATCATTATTTGCTGAAATTGTCGCCACTTGCTCAATTTCTTTTTCACTGATTGACTTACTTTTTCTTTTAAGCTCAGAAACAGTGTGCTCAATTGCTTTATCTATACCACGTTTTACTTGGATAGGGTTAGCACCCGATGCAATAGATTTAAGTCCATGCATAAAAATTGCTTCAGCAAGAACTGTTGCAGTAGTTGTACCATCACCTGCCTTATCTGCTGTTTTACTTGCTACTTCTTTGACAATTTGAGCTCCGATGTTTTCATACGGATCGGCTAGTTCGATATCTTTTGCTACAGTCACACCATCTTTTGTGATATGAGGCGATCCATAGGATCTTGAAAGAATTACATTGCGACCTTTTGGACCCAAGGTTACTTTTACAGCGTTAGCAAGAGTGTTAACACCCTTTTTTATTCTGTTGCGAGCATCTTCATTAAATTTTATTTCCTTTGCTGCCATAACGATTTCTCCTAGTTTTTATTTTTATTGTTATTCTACGATTGCGATAATATCTTCAGATTTTACGATGACAAAATCTTCATGTTCTATAGTAATCTCTTGTCCGCCGTACTTATCCCACATCACATGGTCACCAGCTTTAACTGTAATTTCTATTGTTTTTCCATCTTGATCTTTTTTACCAGGTCCGACAGCTAATACAATCCCCATCTCTTGCTTGCTTTGGCTTGAATCTGGTAGGATAAGTCCTCCAAATTGTTGCTCTTCGTTTTTATTTCTTTTAATAAGGACTCTATCCGCTAACGGACGAAGTTTTGTCTCTGTTTTTGCAGCCATGGAATCTCTCCTTGTTTTTTGATACATTCTATTGAACTTACATCCATTTTACGGAAAACAGAAATAAAGCGCAAGAAGATTAGCAGTTTTTTTGCGAGTCTGCTAATAGTGTGTTTAAAGTTTGAATTGAAACTTAAAAAAAGATATAGTGAAAAATTACAACGAAGGAGAGAAGTATGCAACGAAATTCATTAGAAGAGGAAAAAAAATGGGATCTAAAATCTTTTTTTAAAGATACCATGGAATGGGAGAAGAAGTTACAAAAATTACTTGAAGAATCTGAAAATGGATTCAAAAAAATAGCTCCTGAGACGTTGTCAAAAAAACCATCTCCATCTGAATTAAAAAAAGTTTTAGATAGCTTTTTCGACTATTTCCGTTCCTTAGAAACAATCTATACCTATGCGCATTTGAAGCATGATGAGGATATTTCATTCACAGAGAATAAGGAAAAGTACGAAAGGGCAAGATCTTTGTTTCATAACTTTCAAAGTGCAGCAAGCTGGGTAGAGCCAACAATTCTCCAATTTGATCCAGAACATTTTGAAAATTTGTTAGCACATAAAGAATTACAGCCCTATAAATTTTATCTTACAAAATTAAAGGATCAAAGTAAGCATATTCTTACTGCAGATAAAGAACAAATCATGTCTCTATCTGCAAGGATGCAAAGTACTGCAAGTGGAGCATTTTCAGCCCTTTCAAATGCGGACTTAGATTTTGGTAGTATTGTTGATGGAGAAGGAAAAGAGCACCGGTTAACTCAAAGTAGCTATGGAAAGTTTATGAAGAGCAAGGATAGAGTTTTAAGAATCAATGCATTTGAAAAATTACATCAAATGTTTTTAACCTTTCAAAATACCATTGCGGAACTAATTCATGGCCAGGTGCAGAATCATCTCTTTAATGCTAAGGTTCGCTCTTATGATTCCTGTTTAGAGGCAGCATTAAAACCCCATCACATACCACTTTCTGTCTATCATAATTTGATAGACACAGTCTCAAAGGGAATTGCGCCGTTGCATCGCTATATTTCTTTGCGAAAAAAGGTGTTAGGGGTAAAGGAATTAAAATCTTGTGATTTATACGCTCCTCTTGTGGAAGTGAAAGAGAAAAAATACACCTTTGAGGAGGCTGTAGAGATTGTGATTGCATCTGTGGAGATTCTTGGAAAGCAGTATCAGGATACCTTACGTAAAGGGTTAGTGGAAGAGCGTTGGGTGGATATCTATGAAAATAAAGGGAAAAGAAGTGGTGCGTACTCCTCTGGCTGCTATGATTCTCATCCTTACATACTGTTAAATTTCCAAGGGACACTAAATGATGTTTTAACCCTCTCCCATGAAGCAGGGCACAGCATGAATAGCTATTTAAGCAACAAAAAACAATCGTATCAAGATGCATCATACACCATTTTTGTAGCAGAGGTGGCCTCCACATTTAATGAGCAGCTGACCTATGAGTATCTCCTTAACAAAGCAGAGACTTCTCAAGAGAGGATGTACATCTTGAATCAAGAAATTGATGCCATTAGGTCAACATTTTTTAGGCAATGTCTATTTGCTGAGTTTGAATTAAAAATCCATGAGATGGCTGAGGGTAATATTCCACTAACCCCAGATGTGATGAAACAACTTTATGGGGATTTAAATAAGAAGTATTTTGGAAAAGATTTAACAATTACTGAGGAATCAAAAGGGGAATATTTACGTATCCCACATTTTTACTATAATTTCTATGTGTATCAGTATGCCACAGGAATTGCCGCTGCCTTATCCCTTGTAAAAAGTGTCAAGAAGGGAGGACTCAAGCCTTACATGGATTTTCTATCAGCAGGTGGAAGTGATTATTCTATAGAAATTTTAAAGAAAGCTGGGGCCGATATGTCAAGTGTGAAGCTTATAGAAAAAACTCTTGAGTACTTCTCCTCTCTCTTGGAAAAATTAGAGAAAGAGTTTGAGATAAATGAGGAAAAGAGGTAAAAGTGATAAGCTTTTATATAAGGAGTAGGCAATGACTACGAAAAAATCAATCAAAACGTTCTTTGTGGTGAAAAATGATAAAGGGCTTCATACGAGGCCAGCAACAGAAATTGTGAAATGTTTAGCAAAGTTTAAGTCAAATATTACTCTTCAATATGGCCCTCTTACAGTCAATGGGAAATCATTATTAGGTATTATGATGTTAGCCGCTGAATGTGGAGCCACTGTCAATGTGGAGGTAACAGGCATTGATGCTAAAGAGTGTCTAAAAACACTCCTTGATCTAGCCGAATTAAAATTCCACATGAAATACTAATCTATGTATGTAGGGGATATATCTAGTACCTTCTGACTACAAAGCACTTCTGTATCATGTTTTAATGCAAGGAGCAAAGAGTCCGATGGCCTTGCATCAATTTCTAAAATATCTTCGCGCCCTAAAGTTTTCTTGCTGAGAAGAATTTTGGAGTAATACACATTATCCTTCACATCTGTTAAAATCACTTTATGAATAGATATATCAAATCCTGAAAAAATCATATCGATAAACTCATGAGTTTGAGGACGTTTCACTACTTTTCCTAAAATATTTTCAATATGAAGTCCAGCTTCAGGGTTTGTGTAGATTGCAAATTGCTTGCCATCTGCCTCTAATATAAAAGCGCTATAGTTGCTGCTTTGAACAATCTTGGAGAACATGGTCTTATGCATTTTTTCTGTCATGATAACTACTCTTTCTTCCAAACATCTACAGAAAGATCATTTTTGCCAATAATTATTATATCTGAGGTGCGAAGAAAAAGACCTGTTTCGATAACTCCAGAGAGGATTTTTAGGTCCATATGAAACGTACATGGATTAATAATAGGTTCTTTAAGATCAATATCATAGATATAATTTCCATTATCTGTGATGAAGGGTTTTTTACCCACCATTCGAAGGGATCCATAAAATCCTAATACTTTTAATCGATTAAGTGTACTTTGATATCCAAATTGCACAATTTCAACAGGTAAAGGAAATCCAAATAGGGGAGTGGCAATTTTTGATTGATCGATGATGGTGATGTTTTTTTTAGAGTTTAGAGCAACAAATTTTTCCCGAAGAAGCGCTCCTCCTCCTCCTTTAATGAGGTAAAAGTCCTTTGAAGCTTTATCCGCTCCATCTACAGAAAGATCAATTGCTTGATTCAAACTGAAGTCGATGATCTTGATGTTTTTATGAAGAAAACTTTCTGATTGAACGGAGGTGGCAATGGCTGATATTTCTAAATTTTCTTTCTCAACCCGCTCATTTAAAGCCTCTATAAATGGTTTAACAGTAGATCCTGTTCCAATGCCTATAACGCTTTTATTCTTAACATATTTTACAGCCTCTAGTGCTGCAGCTCTTTTTTCATTAACCTTCATATCCTTTACTATGAAAGATTTTTTCATTCCATGCAAGGGGGTTAGCAGATCAAAATTAAGGTTAGTAGAAATTTCTTGCATTCTATTTGCTTTTGACTTAATCTGGAAGCGATTTAGAAAGACGTGTGGAGGTATACGTGAAAGATGATTTAGCTGAAGAAACAGATAAAACAATAAGAGCTCGGAACAAGTTAAAAAAGCGTTTAGGGATGCTAGATAAAAAAGTAACAAAAGAAGCTCTTGGTAAAAAGGCAGATGAGATCCAACGCTGGATTTCTAAACATGCAAGTAACCGTGTTGTTTTAAAAGAAAAGTCTATTTCTTTATTTGATGGAAATAAAAATGCTGCAAAAATGAGTGCAAAATTGCAAAAGATTGCTGATTCAATGGGTGATAATTAGGCAAAAAGGGCACTATGGGCATCATTTCATATTTAAAAGAACGAGGATTAATTGAAGAGGAGAGTTCGCCAAAACTTTCTGAGTTTTTAAAAACGCCAAGAAGTGTCTACATAGGAATAGACCCCACTGCAGCAAGTCTCCATTTAGGAAATTTGCTTGGGTTAATTGTCTTAAAAATGTTTCAAAATTTCGGCCATAGACCAGTGATTGTAATTGGGGGCACCACAGCAATGATTGGTGATCCTGCGGGAAAAAGTTTAGAAAGACCCCTTTTATCCGATGATGAGGTAAAAGCAAATATTGTAAGAATTGAAAAAACAATTCGCTCTTGTCTTAATTTTGAAGAGAAGGCAACAATGCCTCTTATTGTTAATAATTCCTCTTGGTATAACCAGATGAATGTAGTCACTTTTTTAAGGGATATTGGAAAGCAGTTCCGTTTAGGCCCCATGCTAGGAAAGGAGAGCGTTCGTACAAGGGTTAATTCTCAAGAAGGGATGAGCTTTACAGAATTTAGTTACCAGTTATTACAAGGATATGATTTCTATCATTTATTTAAGACCCATAATGTCGAGATACAGATCGGCGGAAGTGATCAGTATGGAAACATTACTGCAGGAATAGAATATACAAGAAAAAGATCAGGAGGGAGTCTCTTTGGCTGTGTTTTTCCTCTTTTAACACGTAGTGATGGAAAAAAATTTGGAAAAAGTGAAGAAGGGGCAATTTGGCTCGATAAGGATTACTTATCACCATTTCAGTTTTATCAGCATATTCTAAAGTTCCCTGATGCAGATATCATTTCACTATTAAAAAAATTAACATTTATCTCTTTAGAGCACATTGCAGAACTGGAAAAAAAATATACGCAAGGGCAATTAAAACCATTTGATCTACAAAAGATTTTAGCAGAGAGTTTAACTGAGTATGTCCATGGTAAAGAGGGGCTCCTTGGGGCAAAAGCTGCTACAGAGGCAATGGCTATTGGTACTTTGGAAATAAATGCAGAGGGCCTTAAAGCAAGTTTAGCTAGCCTTCCGACAGTCTTATTAGAGAAAAAAGAGGTGATAGGGATACTATATTTAGATCTTCTTTGTAAAAGCGGCTTGTTATCTTCAAAAGGCGAAGCAAAAAAACTTATGCAAAATAATGGCGCTTATCTAAATCGTGTTCGTGTTGAGAATATTGCTCTTATCATTCAAGAAAGTGATTTGATAGAGGGTGAATTACTTCTTTTAAGTAGTGGAAAAAAGAAATCACTTGTAGTTCAGGTTAAATAATGGTTTTTTTTCATTTTTTCCCAAAAAAAGAACTGTTTTTTGATGATTTCGAATTTTTTTTAACTCTTTTCTTGTAAAAAAAGTACTATATCTTTCTAATGAGATAAAAGATCTACAATTAGAGGGTTTGCTAAAAAAAAGAAGTCTGATATTTTCTGTAGAGAAACAAATTTTTATCAAAGGAGCGTTAGAATATGACAACAAAAACAAAAAAACAATTGATAACAAAAATTGCTTCAAGTACAAATCATCATCCAAATGAAGTGAGATTGATTGTACAGGCATTTTTGGATTCAATTACAGATTGTCTTTCAGAAGGAAATCGTTTAGAATTTCGTGATTTCGGGGTATTTGAAGTTGTGACAAGAAAACAAAAAATTGGAAGAAACCCAAAAAATGCTGGCATTGCTATTGTAATTCCAGAAAGACAGGCAGTGAAATTCACAGCCGGTAAAAAGATGAGACAGGTAGTTGAAAGCGAAGAATCAGTAATGGTATAGCACTTTCAATAGACCTCTTGCGTAATCAGCTGCAAGTTGAAAGCACTATAACTAGGAGCAAAAGAATTTGCTCCTAGTTTTTTTTATAAGGATGAACATGACATTAGAATTTGCTCAGAAAAATGTATTTACCAAAGCTCTGTTAACTTTGTTTATTGATGGAAAATTAATCACAGACAAAGATATAGAGGAACCCCTCAACGCTTTAGAAGCAATAAACGACATCAATGATCTAATCGAAGAGGTCTATTTACTCTCCATGGTGCATCATTTAGCCCCATTAAACCAAGTGGATAAGTTAAATAAGGCTCAAAACGTAATTGAAGGGCGTCTTGATGAGCTAGACCTTCAAATGTTTAGAGATGTATTAGCATATAAAAAATATGTATTTGGAAAAGTATTGTGTGGAAGTACAAGCTTTATTAGGAAAGAGTCAAAAAAGTTTGCAAAAGAGGAAAATCTCTCTTCTCTAGTAGAACTATCGCAATTAGGTTCTATTTCCTTATTTGTAGGAATTTTACAAAAAGAGGTAGATGAATTTGAAGATGGCTGTCAGATTGCAGAGCTTATTGATGCATTTATGAAAGAAGATGGTGAGGTAGATGTTCTCTTTTTACTTGATGGAGGCGAATATAATAAAGATGCAGTGAGAGTCTCAGTTTTTGTGTTGATGTCTCTTTATGAAAGTGTTTCAAAAAATAGACGCTCTACAAGTAAAGTGCATACTCTTGATCCTTTTGAGGGTGGACTTTTTCAAACCCTTGATGTAGAAAGTAGATTGCTATGTAGAGTTCTTGAGACTGCGACAACTTTTGCTCATTCTATGGATAAAAGAGAGGCAAAGGATAACTCTTTAGATGGTGTTATACTTATCGGAAAAGAGGGGTTTGTCTACAGATCCATTAAAGAAAAAAAAGTTGGTATTGGAAGTGTTAGCTACAAAGAGGAGATGTTCATTCCCTCTTTTGGCCCCCATCTTCTTCCATTAGGAAAAAATGAGTTCTATGGATTAAACCCGCCAGTATGTGCCGATTTCTTAGTGCAAGGGTCAGCTGTTTCAATGTGGAACAGGGTAAAGTCAGATACAGATTATGGGAATCATTGGATCCATTCAAAAATACATGTAGGAATAAGTAAATTTTCCATTACATCTTTCATTTGGTCGGAAAAAAAAGAAGAGGCGCTCTCTTTGGTGTTTTTTGTTAGGGGAACAGCAATTGAGACAGAAAAAAAGAAAATCTTATCAGGTGGGTTGGAAAGAGCTTTAGTGCATACCTCAAAAATGGATCTTCTTATGCACTCAGAATCAAAAATACATATTCTAATAAAAGATCCTATGGATGTAGAAATCATTCCACTAGCTGGTGGGGAGTTTTTTTTTAATAGCGACTTTATTCTCTCTTTTCCATTTCACTTAGATCGCCCTTTAGGAATTGATTTCGTTATGGATTGATTAAAACAACTTTTTGTTTTAGTATAGTAATAAAAGGGGAGTGTTTTGTGTTTCGAAAAAGGATGTTTTTATATTTATCATTAACGATGTTACTAGCAATTTCCTTTGCATATTATAAAAAGGAAGACAAGGGTAAAGTGGAAAGTATTGCCGCAGAGCCAAAGGTTAAAACACAAGTTGTTCCTGCTGAAAGAAAAGTTGATCTTGTAGAAAAAAATTGTGTGGACCAAAGCTACAGATTTTTTTCAAAAGGGGTGCAAAAGTTCCCTATTGTAGAAACAATTACCTACACAAGTCGAGTTCCATGGTTAAATGGAAGGCCGGCCTGGATCTCTGATTATGCCAGTAAATATGAAACATCAAGACACTTTATCGCTCGAAGTTTAAATGGTAAAACAGACTATGATCTACAAAAAGTTTCTCCTGGGGATCAATTCAATGTACTAAATCCTGAAAAAAACATTAGTTTTCATCTTGTTCTAGATCTTTCAAGATGTAATTTATTTTTCTCCTATGTAGATGAAGAAAATGGGGAAGAAGTTTTAATAAAACAATACAAAGTTTCTCCTGGGAAAAAAGATGCCCACTCTCCTTCAGGATCTCTCACACCCCTTGGAAAGTATAAATTAGGGGAAAAAGTTGCTGTTTACACTCCTGATTCAGTCACCTATTTTGATAATCAAAAGAGAAATGCCATTGAAATATTTGGAAATCGATGGGTTCCTTTTGCTGAAGAAATTGAAAATTGTACAGATAGTGCCAAGGGATACGGCCTACATGGGTTGCCCCTTGTGCTAAATGAGGAAACAGGAAAATATGTGGAAGATATAGCTCTTCTAGGGAAATATGAAAGCAATGGTTGCATTCGTTTATCTGCTGAAGATATTAAAGAATTGTTTTCCATCATCATCACAAAACCAACATATGTCGAAATTGTAAAGGAATTAGATAGTGCTCACAGAATCTTTGCTAAAAAAGACTAAGATGGACAGAGTCTGCATAGCTAGACACCCTCAAAGGCCAAAGGGCCTTGATGTTTTAAAAAGTATTTGTAGCTCTTTTCAAGAGCTACATGGCGATCGATTTCATGGCGATGATCCAGCAATGATTGGAGGACTCTGTGAGATTGGGAGCAAAAAAGCTCTCATTCTTGCTCAAGAAAAGGGTTCAGAAGCTAAAGCGCGATTAAAGCACAATTACGGGATGATGCTTCCTGAAGGATACAGAAAAGCTCTTCGTCTGATCAAACTTGCTGAAAAGTTTCACCTCCCTATAATTTCTATCATCGATACCCCTGGTGCATATCCAGGAATTGATGCAGAAAAACGCGGGCAGGCAAGAGCTATAGCAAATAATTTATGTGAGATAAGTAGCATAAAGACCCCTATTATCTCTCTTATCCTTGGAGAAGGTTGTTCAGGTGGTGCAATAGGGGTAGGACTTTCTGATAAAGTATTAATGCTAGAGCATGCCTACTATTCAGTGATTTCTCCAGAAGGGTGTGCGGCAATTCTTTGGAACGACTCCTCCAAGAGCCATTTAGCAGTAGAACAGCTAAAGATGCAGTCTGAGGACTTGTTAGATTTTAAGATGATAGATACAATCATCTTTGAAGGAAGTGGTGGTTTTCATGAAAATAAGGAATTAGTCTATTCGAAAATAAAGGAAGAATTGATAGCCTCTATTGAAGAACTTGAAACGATCCCTAGTTATGACCTTATAGAAAATCGGTATAAAAAATATCGCTCATTTTAAGATGATTTCTGATATACTACATCTATGAAAGATTTGTTCGCTGCTCTATTTCGTGTAAAAAATCACATGACGTTATTCATCTCTTCCATCATTGCATTAATTGCTCTTACCATCTTTAATCAGTTGGAAGTGATCGTTTTTGGAGCAGTAGCAAAAAGTGGAAATCAGATTGCGGCAACTCAAGATGGCTGGATGTCTTCGGCAATTCACTTTGTTCAAGAGCTTGTTGGATTAGATACAAATGCTTTTTCCTCTATTGTTGTGATATTTATCGTCGTAGGTTTGTGCAAAGCGGTAGCTCTTTTTATAAGTAAATATCTCACAAAAATTTTAGCAGTGCGGATCTGTAGAGATCTAAGAAATCAATGTTTTGCCCATTTACAAACTCTTCCTCTCTCTTTTTTCTCCAAGTTTGATAGAGGGAAGCTTTCGACAAGGGTAATTACAGATGCTAATCAGGTCGCTCTTTCTTTCAATTCCTTTGTAACAAACTATATCCATATGCCTTTCATTGTATGCTCAACTCTTCTGCTATGTGTGATGCTCTCCTGGCAGCTCACTGTAGTGTTGTTTGTTGGAATTCCTATTGTGGTAATCCCTTTAAAATGGATCACTAAAAAGATTCGAACGATCTCATTTGCAATGCAGCAAAAACAGGAGTCGTTTACTTCTGTAATCATCGATCATTTATCTGGGATCTTTACCATCAAATCCTATCAGCTGGAGAAATATTCCATCAAAAAATACACGGAAGAGAATGCTTCGATGGTAGCATTTGATGAAAAAATTCAGAAGTATGACATGATGACACGGCCGATTACACATTTTATGATGACAGTGATGTTTGTCTGCATCTTATATATCGGAATTCATATTCTACACATTAGCTTCCCAGATTTAATTGTCTATTGTGGGGTTTTGCATATGCTATACCAGCCATTTAAGCAATTTTCTGATGAGAACGCCAATGTGCAAAAAGGGGTGGTTGCTGCGCAAAGGATTTTTGATATCATGGGAAATGAGTCTGAGCATAACCAAGAGAGGGTTCCTTTAAAAGAAAGCTTTTCAAAGGAGATTGTATTTGACAATGTGAAGTTTTCCTACAACGATGCTACAATTTTAGATGGACTCTCTTTCTCCCTACAAAAAGGTGAGGTTTTAGCAATTGCTGGGTCTACTGGCTCTGGAAAATCGACACTTCTCAAGCTTTTCTCTCATTTGTATGATATCGATAGTGGAGAGATTTTTTTTGATGGAGTCCCTATTAGAATGATTTCATTAGAATCATTACGAAAAGAATTTGCAGTAGTATCTCAAGAGCCCTTCTTCTTTAATGATACTATTAGAGCAAACCTTATTTTCGACGAAGAGATCTCTTTTGAAGAGATGATCAAAGCAACTAAAAAGGCATGTATTCATGACTTTGTCATCACATTGGTCGATGGATATGATACAGTGATTGAGGAGATGGGAAAAAATCTATCGGGGGGGCAGAAACAAAGGCTTGCAATAGCTCGTGCATTGCTTCGAAAATCTACTATACTGCTCCTTGATGAGGCAACCTCTTCCCTGGATGCGGTAAGTGAAAGGATGGTATCAAAAGCATTAGAGAATATGAAGGGAGAGATCACGCAGGTGATTGTCGCTCATAGGCTCTCTACGATACAGCATGCAGATCGAATATTGTTTCTCGAACATGGTAGGATTAGTTCTTTTGGAACTCTTGCTGAAGTATTAGAGCAATCCCCAGGGTTTGCCTCTATGTGGGATGCCTCAAAACTAGAAAGAGTTTAATTTCAATAAAGTCTCTTTTAACTCAAGGTTATCTTCTTTATCGAGTGCACCAGATTTATAAAGCCATGATAGGTAAGCTTTTGGAACTTTTTCAAGAGCTACTCCTCTATGTTTTCCAAAGGGCATTTGCGTAATAGGGCCACTTTTTTTGTTCATGAGGATAAAGATATCTTCTATAGTAAGATCACCTGTCATCTTCTCAAATACTTCTTTCATAACCATCACATCATCAAGAGCTCTGTGTGCATTATTGGCTTCGACACCATATATTTCACGAAGGTACTGGAGTGAAAATTTAGGCAGGTCAGGTCTATATTTTTTTGCCCATTTCAGTGTGTCTATATAAGGGTAGTTAGGCAGCTTTACTTCCGCTCGTAAAAACTCTGCAATAAGAAAGTGTTTGTCAAAGTTGTCGTTGTTATGAGCTATCAACACCACTTCACCTTTACAAAATTCTACAAACATTTCTGCAGCAGTCTTGAAATCAGGGGCATCTTTAACCATTTCATTTGTAATGCCAGTGATTTGTGTAGATTCAGCAGGGATTAAGACCCCTGGGTTAATAAAGGTACAAAAAGAAGTTTTTTCCATAGCATCATAGGCAGCAATTTCAATAATTCGATCTGTATCTGATTTAAGACCTGTAGTTTCTGTATCGTAATAGATTGCTCTTCTTCCCATAAGAGACAAATTATAGTAAATCACTCTTTTTTCTGATAGTAAAACAAATGCTTTGCTGATAAGAAGAAAACTATTACAATAAAGATATATTGGGAAAGGGCATGGAAAAGCAACCTACACTTTATAAGAGTGATATCCTCTCTGTGGTTGCTGAGATGGGGATAGAGCTATGCTTAAAAATGCTTGATGAGATGTTGTTAATACGCCATTTTGAAACAAGGGGTGAGCAGAGTTATCAACAAGGGAAGGTTTGGGGTTTTTATCATTCCTATATTGGGCAAGAGGCTGTGCAGACAGGGATTGTAAATGCTCTTGGTGCTGATAAGAACTTATATGCAACTACTTATAGATGTCACGCCCTTGCTTTGTTACTTGGGATGAGCCCAGAGGAAGGGATGGCTGAGCTTTTTGGGAAAAAGTCAGGAATTGCAGGTGGTAGAGGAGGTTCTATGCACATGTATACAGACAATATGTTTGGAGGCTCAGGAATTGTAGGTGGGCAATGGCCCCTTGGTGCTGGACTTGCCTTCTCCTTAAAATATCGAGGGTTAAAAGATGAAGTTGCAGTGGTATTTGGTGGCGATGGATCTGTTCCTCAAGGGACATTTCATGAGACGATGAACCTTATCAAATTATGGAAGCTCCCTTTGATTGTTGTCGTTGAAAATAACGGCATTTCTATGGGCACTCAACTAGAACGAACAATAGCGAACCCACCAATTGTTGAGAATATGTCTAAAGCTTATGGAATTACATCCTATTCAGTAGATGGAATGAATTTACCTTTAGTCTATGATCTTTTTAAAAAAGTGAAACGTGAGGTAATTGATACTTGTGAACCAATCATGATTGAAGCCATCTGCTACAGATATAAAGGGCACTCTGTTTCTGATGCTGCAACCTATAGAAGTAAGGAAGAGCTTGAGAGAATTAAGACATTAGATCCTATTGAATATTTTAAAAACCTCCTGAAAAAAAATTGTGGTTTTACGGAAGAGGAGTTTGAAGAGCGGAGCAATACGCAAAAAGAGAGGGTGGTAAAGGCTGTAAAAGAGGCCGATGAGGCATTATTCCCTAGTATTGATACACTTGAAGAGGGAGTAATTGTAGAATGAGAGAGATTACCATTAGAGAAGCAATACGAGAGGCAATTGATGAGGAGTTAGCAAGGGATAAAAATGTTTTTATTCTAGGGGAGGAAGTTGCTCAATATAATGGTGCTTATAAAATTACAAAAGGTTTATTAGAAAAATATGGGGATAAACGTGTCATCGATACACCTATTGTGGAAGGGGGATTTACTGGTTTAGCAATTGGTGCAGCCCTTACTGGCCTTAGACCAATTGTAGAATTTATGAGTTTTAACTTTTCGTTTGTAGCTTTTGATCAGATTGTGAGTAATGCTCTAAAAATGCATTACATGTCTGGGGGTCGCTTTAAGGTCCCTATTGTTTTTCGTGGGCCAAATGGTGCTGCGGCAAGAGTTTCCTGCCAACATTCTCATAATGTAGAACCTTTATATGCTCATTTTCCAGGATGTATTGTGCTTGCCCCATCCACTGCTTATGATTCTAAAGGGCTATTAAAAGCAGCTATTCGAAATGATAACCCCGTCTTTTTTTTAGAAAATGAGATGATTTACAATATGAAAGGGGAAGTTCCTGAGCACGAATATACTGTGGAAATTGGAAAGGCAAAAGTCATTGAAGAGGGAGTCCACCTAACTTTAATTTCCTATAGTAGGATGATCTATTTCTGTAGGGAAGTGGTAGAAGACTTTAAGAAGAAGGGAATTTTTATTGAGCTTATTGATCTTTGTACTATCAAACCATTAGATGTGGGCACTATTGTAAGCTCTGTTAAGAAGACACATCGGGCAGTAGTTGTAGAAGAGGGGCATAAGTTTGCGGGGATTTCTTCAGAGGTGATTTCTGTCATCCAAGAGTTTTGTTTTGACTTTTTAGATGCCCCAGTAAAACGGGTATGTCAGATGGAGACGCCACTGCCTTATTCACCAGTGCTTGAGGCGGAAACAATCCCCAATCCTGCTAGAATTAAAAAAGCAATTGAAGAAGTCTTGGTGGGGGTGGATAGATGCCGATAATTGTTACGATGCCTGCACTATCTCCAACAATGGAGGAAGGGATGATCACTTCATGGATTGTCAAAGAAGGGGATAAAGTTTCTGACGGCTCTCCTATTTGTGAAATTGCAACGGATAAATCGACTGTGGAATTCCAAGCAATTGATGGTGGGTATATGAGAAAGATTCTTGTCCCAAAAGGTGGACTTGCAAAAGTCAATGCTCCGATTGCAGTGATTACGGTGAGTCTTGATGAAGATATCTCTTCTCTTACTTTTGAAGAGGAGAAAAAGGAAGAAGAGGTGATTGTCGTAGAGAAAAAAGAGGAGAGGAAAGCCTCTTCAATGCATGTGATCACTTTTTCACCACCACCAACAAAACATGTCAAAGCAGCCTCAAAACAATCTTCCTATGCTAGCCCATTTGCGAAAAAACTTGCTAAGGAGAGGGGGCTTGACTTAACTTCTGTAAAGGGCAGCGGCCCATCGGGAAGAATTATCGCTAAAGATTTAGAGATGGCTTTGCCTGCTGGATTATTTGGTGGGGAGAATAAATCTATACAGTATCCTGACGGGTCATTTGATGAGATTACGCTTACACCAATGAGAAAAATCATTGGGGAGAGGCTTCAGGCATCAAAAATGATGATCCCGCACTATGTGATCTCTCAAAGTATAGTAATGGATAAAGTGATGGCGTTAAGACTTGAGCTAAAGGAATTGGGTATTAAGGTTACTTTCAATGATTTTGTGATTAAGGCGGCAGCTTTTTCTTTGCGAAAACATCCTGAAATCAATATGGGGTATGATTCTAAGAAAAATGTGATGATCCAATATAAAACGGTGGATATTTCTTTGGCGGTAAGTATCCCTGAAGGGTTGATCACTCCGATACTTTGGCAGGCAGATTTTATGTCTTTAAGGGAAATTTCTGCAGAGAGTAAAAGACTTGCTTTGAAAGCAAAAGATGGAACACTAGAACCTTCAGAATATCAAGGGGGATCGTTTACGATCTCAAATTTGGGGATGTTTCAAGTGACAGGTTTTCAAGCGGTGATTAATACTACTCAAGCAGCAATTTTAGCTGTGGGTGGTATTTCTGAAGTGGCAATGTCTAAGGAGGGAAAACTTTTCTCCGGACATGTGATGAATGTCTCAGTCTCTTTAGACCATCGAGTTATTGATGGTGCTTCCGGTGCCTCTTTCTTAAACTCCTTGAAGTTTTTTCTTGAAAACCCATCGAGTTTAATTATTTAGTGCCTTTAATTTAATGTTGTGCAATACTTCTTCATTTTTATTTGGAGTGAGGCTACAAATGAGCATTGATACAACCGGGCTAGGTGGAATTCCTACCACACAAATTGTAAAAGCTAAATCAAAAAGACTAATCTTAGGAAAAAGTAGGAAGGGTAGAACATCAAGTTTTACAGAAAGTGATAACCCAACAGTTTCATCTCATGCGCTTATGAGGATGGATCTCTTACATAAGTTTTGTATTGCTATTTTTAATGTGACACCAAATGAGCAGAATGTGTCAATAACCTTTACTGGCAGTTCTGCTCAGGGGTTAAGGTCTAAAAAGCCTAATGAAGCTGCTCATAGATTTCCATTAGGAACAGTTAAGACCAATGTTAGAGAGATTTATGAAAAATGGCTTGTCTCAGGAAATAGAAATTCTCGAATGGTACAAAGACTTAAAGATTACGGAGTGATTGTAGAGTCCATTAAGGAAAATCCAACATTAAAGAGAATAAAAAAAATTTTTGACAAAGCGCATTTTGTTGATATTCTTTGTGTTAAAACAAGAGAATTGGGTATTGTTACACAAGGTACCGATGATATACATCACACTGTTAATAACGTAGACTCACAAATGGAGCGCTATCTTCGGGGAAAGAAAGGTCAAAAGATCTGTAAGGATTTGATGAAGGGATTGATAAAAAGAGAAGAGGGTGAGGAGTTGCTAAAGAATGAATTAAAAAAATTATTTAACGAAGCAGAAGCACATTTAGAAAGGGTGGGAAAATCTCTTACACTTCTTGTTGAAACAGCAGAAGAGCTTGCTCAGTTTACTCCAACCAAAGCAATCCTTCCAATTTCAACTCCAGAGGAAATTGATGAGAATGTTCATCTTTTAACTGTTACTCACGGAAAAGGAATAGGAGCCATTAAATTAGGGGATAATTCTATTGCAAGTAATCTTGAAAAGTTGTTAGAGCTACAAGCACAAGGTTCTGGCCATACTCCTCAAAGGGAGTTGATTTCTACCAACCTAAAAAGTTTAAGAAAAACTGCAGAAAAATATCGTAAAATACTTCAAGATGTTGTGGAACCAAGAAGAGAGATATGTCAGTTACAAGCTGAAGCTACAGAAAGCTACCAAGTGCCAAAAGCCTTTAGCACCCCAGAGAGCGCGCAGCAGGAAAGAGATGTAAGCGCATTAAGACAAAGTATTGATAGAAAGCGACGGTCAATATTTTCTTCAGTTGAGGCTAAATCTATACAATTGGATTTTTCTCGGTTTAAAAAATAGCAGAGATAACTTATAGCCAACGCCGTCTTTGGAAGAAGTAGAAGGATCCAATAAAGGCTACCACAATAAAGGACATCACAATAGAAAAAGCCCACTCTGACTTTGCAAATGGAAGAGGAACGTTCATTCCATAAATACTAGCAATAGTTGTTGGAAGATTTAAAATGATGGTTAATGCTGTCAACAGCTTGATTGTCTTGTTAAATTCATTTGTGATTACAACCTGCACAGAATTTCTCAAAGAGGTGATGATTCTTAAGCTAAGTTGGCATAAAGCTTCAGCCTGCTCAGAACCTAGAAGCAGATCTTCGAGGTTATCTTGGTCCTCTTCAGTTAAAGGGGTGAATTTTCCTGTTAGAAGACTTTGAATTACCTCGTTTAGTGGTTGTAAGGCGTTTAAACACTGGTTGAGGTTTTCCTCTTTTTGCGTAAGGCCTGTAATATCTTTTTCATTCACTTTAGTAAGATCCTTTTCATGATGCACAACTTCAGTACGGATTTTTTTTATAACTCTTGTATACCCTTGAATGATTTTTAAAAGAATATGTACTAAAAATTCAGTTTTTTCTGAAGGGCTATGAGTTGTATTTGATTCAGAAATTTTATCAATGAACTCGCAGCCTGTAGGAGAAATGGTAACAAAATAGTCTGCTGATAAAATAATGGTTAAGGGGGATGTGTAGATTCCTGTCTCTTCAAAATTAGGAAATCTTGTATAGACTACTAAAGTATTATTTTCGATTTTTTCAACTCGTGGGATTTCCATTAAATCGAGAGAATCTGTGATTTCTTCATAATCGATATTTAGAAGTTCTGCAAGGTCTTTTAAGGAATCATCGGTTGCGTCACTGGCATGAACCCAAGTATTATATTTGGGGGTATCCAGCTCTGTAAAGAGCTTTTCACCATCAGGCTTAAAGTAAAATTTAATCATAAGAAACCTGCTGTGTAAATGCTTCATCAATTATGCAAATAAGCATACACTTTTAGTGCAATGAATTCAAGGACCAACTAGAGATTCCAATATTTATTTTGAAACAGGAGAGTTTGATTGCATTAAGGAGAGGAATTTTTCGGCTTCTTTGAATTTTTTTAGAATAGATGGAAGTTTTTTTATTGAGACCATCTGGATACCTTCCTGTTTTATAGGTTGAGCTGGAGCTCCCAGGTAGACGCCAGGTTCTGTTAAAGATTTGGTAGGGGCGCTGCGAGCGCCTAGGGTGATGCCATCGGCAATTTCTATGTGGCCAACAAGGCCGCATTGAGCAGCGATGATAACATTTTTCCCTGTTTTTGTGGAACCGGCGATTCCAGACATGGAGACAATGAGGTTATCCTGGCCAATTTCACAGTTATGAGCGATCATGCAATGGTTATCGATTTTGGAGCCGTTTTTTATGAGGGTGCTATTAAAACGAGCGCGATCGATAGTGGTACAGGCGCCGATTTCTACATCGTTTTCGATGA
>CAMDFS010000008.1 GCA_945897715.1 Chlamydia trachomatis | reverse complement strand
CATTATAACCGCTCCTATACCTTTGGAATCACAAGAGATTGGTTCGGATACAAGCCTAACAAAGATATAAAGTTAACACTTGGATATAGACTAGGGGGAATTTATGGCTATGGTGCTGAGCTCAACAAGTGGGCAGAACTCTCCCCTGTACTACCTATTTACCAATTATGCTCTCAAGTGCAATATAAGCGCCTTCGTTTAGAATTTTCTTACTTTAGAAATTTATTCAGTGCGTATTTAACTATTGTGTACGGAGAGTATTAAGTTGTGTAGATGGATCCTTTTTTTGCTATTTTCTTGTCCTCTTTTTGGAATAGAAAATCAGCCAAGAAACTTGTTGCGAAAAATATGGGGAGATCCGCCAAAACCTGTGATCTATCTTGGTATGTGGACCTATCATTTTAGGGATCACGACGGTAGTTGTAATTGGAATAATCATGCTTACGGGATTGAATATAATGGCTATTTCATTTCTTCAATGATGAATACTTATCACCAACACTGTGCAACAATTGGTATAACAAGAGATTATTTTCAAAGGCGGTTAACCAAAGATCTTGGAATCTCTCTTGGCTATAGGCTAGGGGGTATATATGGTTATGATAGTAAGCTTAAATCCATTGCAGACTTTGCAGAGAAATACAAAATCCTCCCCTATGGACAAATCTACACACATATTATTTTTAAAAGGGTACGTTTTGAGATTTCCTACATCAATCAGCTGGTCTCGTTTCACCTCTCGCTCTTATTAAAAGATTTTTAACCGATGTAAGCCATGCAACTAAATAATCCATACATAAAGGTCGATAGAGCATTCCCTTCCAAAGCTGCTTTAAATTCATTTGGAATAAAAGCGTATCTTAAACAGGTAACCAGTAGTTCTAATAACATGAAAGGAAAAGAGAGCCAACCAATAATTTGTGCAACAAAGGCTATAAAAACTTTTCTACAAGTGTTTTTGCCTATAAACTCTCTAGTATTGTCCTCAATGTATTTTGAAAATGCAGTATACGGTACATAATCAACTAGAAGAGATGCGTCTGCTATTTTTTTGCTCCTAGGTTTATTTACTTCCTAATTGAAGCGCGGGGATTAGTAGTCCACCAACAACTCCATCGAGAAGCGAATCTATTAAAGATTTACCAAATTTTTTGGCTTTTTCATCAAATTCAGGAGCATTAAATTCACACTTTTTATCTATTCTTTCTCGTGTATACTCAACAAGAATGACAAAAGGCGCCGCTATTGCCCTACAGACAAATTCCACTATGGCCAGCACGAATAAAGCAATCCCTGTCAAGATTGAAGCAACATGAGCTCCTGGGTTTTTTTCATTCACTAGGTTAAAAAAGTTCACTTTCTCATTCAATCCTTCATACATTACAATGACTGCTGAAGGGGTCTTTATCAATACTTCCATTATTTCCTCACTTATTTATTTTTCTTAGACTAAGAATAAAGACTTCATTCTTTATTTTATAGAAAAAAAAATTAAAGTTTTTGTTAAGCATAAACGCCTGTTGACTCCAATCTTTCCTTCAAGGTAAACTTAACTCATGATCTTACCCTCCTTATTATATTTTATCTGGTCTTTAGCTTTCCCAATTGGAAAAAAATTATTAGAATTTTCTCCCCCTGTATTTTTAACAGGGACAAGGATGCTTTTAGGTGCAGCTTTTTTATTTACTTTTATGGCCTTATTTCAAAGGAAAAGTTTTCAAAAAATTTCCTTGAAAAGTTGGATGGCATTATCTTTACTTGGGTTTTTCAGTATCTTTCTAACAAATATTTTAGAATTTTGGAGTTTACAGCATTTAAGTTCTGCTAAGACCTGCTTTTTGTATAGTTTATCCCCTTTTTTAACAGCAATACTATCCTATTTCCATTTTAAGGAAAAAATGACACCTAAAAAATGGATGGGAATCACTATTGGAATATTTGGATTTATCCCTGTATTATTAGCTCGCGATGATGGCAAGTTTGGCTCTCTATTTTCTATTTCAATCCCTGAAATTGCGATGTTTGGAGCGGTATTTTTTGCCGTCTATGGGTGGATTGTTTTAAGAATCCTTGTCAAAGATGAGCAGATCTCTCCCCCAATGGCCAACGGAATCTCTATGTTAATCGGTGGAGTTTTATCTATCCTTACCTCCTTTTTTGTCGATATTTGGAATCCTCTTCCAATTCAAGGCGGAAGCATAGGCAGCTTTAGCGCTTTACTTATTCTTTTAACCATTTTGTCAAATATTATTTGCTATAACTTATATGGGTATCTATTAAAGAAATACACAGCGACCCTGCTATCGTTTTTTGGCCTACTATCCCCTATCTTTACCTCCATCCATGGATATTTCATCCTTGGTGAGCCCATTTCACCAATCATTCTATTATCGACAGGTATTGTCTTTTTAGGGCTACGACTTGTATATAGCGAAGAAGCAAAACTTGGCTATATTAGACCTATTGCGCCTTGACCTCAATCAAATAATCCACAAACGGCTTAAAAGAATCTTTATCTCCATCTGCGCCATGTTTACCACATGTCTCTGCGATCGCAAAAGCCTTAACCTTATTAAGCTTAAGATGTTCTGAAAAGGCATTCATCGTTTGTTTAAAACAAATTTTGTTAACATAGAGCTTCATCATATTGGGATAAAGGCCTTCCACAAAATTATTATACTTAAAAGAGCTCTGCTGCACAATTTTCATCTGATTAGCTAAATGCTGATCAGAGAAAATAATTGCTAGAAATGCAAGTGGTGATGGCACAGTGGCATCTACATTCTTTCCAAGTTGCTTTAAATGTCCACTTTTAAAAGCTAGCCCCATAGTAGATGTATCTGCTAGAGTATTAACGATTTCTGAAATATCTTTTTTACTTTGAGTGGTCGCTCTCATACTAAAAGAACTACACCCCTTATCTTCAATATCAGCAATAACTTTTTTAGGATAGTAGCCAAAATAGAACATGACCCCGCTTGCAATGACAATAATTGCAATACCCCAGCCTAAACATTTAATACATTTTCTCATATTTTACCTATACAGAATATATAGTTATTATTTCAATAGTTTTATTAAAAGGTTAATTCCGATATAATAAATGCATAGATTATAAAGAAGGAGTTAAATTATGTCATCAGATGCAGTACCAAAAGCACGTTTGTATCAAGAGTCTTGCGTTCCAGTAACGTTGGGATCATCTGAAAAATCGAAAAATACTTGGGAAACTATGGATGTTTGTGAAAGATTTACTTACGTCGCCCTTGCCCCTTTCAAGTTTATTTTAGGAATAATCCAATGTATAGCCGTTCTATTTATACTTTTGGGGGCTCAATTATTTACTAAAGGAGGCGCAAGAGCACTCTTTATTGGTGAAGGTATATTTGCTGGAAAAAAAGCCCTTAAGAAGGGCTTAGTTAAAGCCGCAAATTTTGCCACAGAACATACTTATAAAGATACAGCAATAGAAATTACACATTTAGATAATACTTTACAAGCTTTCATCCTTACACGACCAAAGAATCAAGAATCTATAGGTAAGAAACAGTGGATTGTATATATCCCTGGAATGCGTAGTTCCATAGAAACGCATCATCAAGAAGTTGTGGGATTGTATAAGGCAAACAATGTTCATGGAGTAATTTGTGTGAACCCCCCAGGAGTCGGATTATCTGAAGGATCAACAAAAAGTCCTGCAGATTTTTGCTCTGCTGCAGCTGCTGGCATTAGATATATAAAAGAACAACATAAAGACGAAAGTCCAAACATAACTTTATGGGGACATTCTCTTGGTGGCGCTTCTGCTATGGTAAATGCAAATGATCCCGAATTTAAAGATTTTGATATTCAAGTAGTATTGGACAGAACGTTCATTAGATATGATAAAGCTATAGAATATAGCCCTTTAATCTTTTTTCCATGTGCTCAATTATTAAAGAAAATAGTTAAAAAAATTTTCTATTTAGATTCCGGTGCTGAATTAAAGAAAACTAAGCGATCTGTTGTTGTAGTTGCAAGCCAAAAAGATGAAGTGATTGACTATCATAAGGCTTCAGCCATACAGATAGTTTCTAACAAAATAAGAGCTAGGTTAGTTGTGGAATTTGAGGAGCACAATAGAACACCAGGTGTGATTCCTGATGCAAAAGCTACATTGTCAAAAACACCTGAACATTCTTTTGCGCATACCAAAGAAACTATTAACACTATCATGGATTGTTTTCAAAATTATAAGCAAGATGATCTTTCTGACGATGAAAGAGATGCATTAGATTATTAGTAAAGTAATTTGCGGATGTCAAGATTTGAACTTGAGACCTCGTCATTATCAGTGACGCGCTCTAACCAACTGAGCTACACCCGCAAAAAAATGGAGGTTAGGAGACTCGAACCCCTGACCTTCTGGTTGCAAACCAGATGCTCTACCAATTGAGCTAAACCCCCATAACATTATCTCTTGAATCAAGATATGGAAAGGACAAAATATAGCAAGGTTCTACATTTATAGCAAGCCTAAGATATAAAAAAAAACAGAGACTTTCCTATTGCTGCTTAGAGGCCCATCTGTTATACTAAAAATACGTCTTGAGGCAAAAAATGAATACTATGTTTAACAAAGGATCTTTGGGAGAATTATGGAAAATATCCTACCCAATGATGATTAATTTTCTCTCTTTATGCGCAATGCTGTTTGTAGATCGGATCTTTTTATCTTTTTATTCTAAAGAATGTCTGACAGCTTCGGTAACTTCTGGCACCCTTTCGTGGGCATTTATTACAGCAATTTTAACATTAGCTGCAATGTCAGAGGTTTTTGTTTCTCAATTTAACGGAGCTGGAAAAAATAAAGAGCTTGGGAGACCTGTTTGGCAGATGCTTTGGCTATGTCTTTTTTCTTTTGGTTTCTTTATCCCTGTAGGATTGATTTTAGCTCCAATTATTTTTCCAATAGCGACCCTTCCGTTAGAGCACTCCTATTTTTCATTTTTCATGTTTACAGGACCTTTTTTCTGCTTTAATTCTGCCTTAGCTGGGTTTTTTATTGGGCGAGGGCATCCAAAAATCATTCAATGGATGGCAGTTGTTGGCAATTTGGTCAATGTTGTTTTAGCCCCTATTTTTATTTTTGGAATAGCCGGCGTCTTTCCTTCTTTAGGGATAATGGGCGCTGCCTATGCAACATTTATTGGATCGGTTGTGCAGTGCTTTGTGGTATTTTTATACTTTATCAACAAAAAACATGATGCAATGTTCAACACAAGAAATTATCAATTTGATAAGAAGTTATTTTTATCCTGTTTGAAAATAGGTATCCCTCCTGCAGTATTTGTGTCACTAGAACTTGTTGGTTGGACAATTTTTTATTTGATGATGAAAGGAATTAGTGAAACACATATCTTTGTAGCTGGTGTATTACAAAGTATTCTGATTTTATTCCTCTTTGTTGGCTGGGGTATTGAAAAAGGGTGTGTGGCTCTTACTGGAAATTTCATCGGGCAAAAGAAGAACTACCTTGTAAACAATGTGTTTCTCTCATCTCTTAAACTATTGAGTATATTTTCTATCCTTTTAGCTACTTTACTATTTGCTTTCTGTGATCCTATCATACATTGGTTTTTTAATGACCATTCCCTCTCTTTAGAATCTATAGCAGAGACAAAAACAACGATTAAAACCTCTCTTTTCTTTCTCTTCTTTATCATAGTGATTGAAAACATCCGCTATGCTCTAAATGGGATTTTAACGGCTGCAGGGGATACTTTATTCCTCCTTCTTGCTGGCACTGCCTCTTTGTGGATATTTTGTTTTATCCCCACCTATTTTTTTATCTACCTTCCTAAATCATCTGTCATATATGCATATGCAATACAGGTTTTCTACGCCTCTGCTGCTCTTTTAATCGTCTACTTAAGATTTGCTCAAGGGAAATGGAAAAACCTCTCTATTACCACTAGTGAACCTGAATATAGCGAATAAACATGGTCAAACTCTACCTTGCTCCCATGGAAGGTCTTGGTAACTTTCCTTTCCGAAATGCTATATCTCTAATTGGTGGATTTGATGAAGCTACAAAAGAATTTATCAGCACTCCAAAAGGGGCTCATACAAAAAGCCTAGCAAAGAAATTTTCACCACTTGATACTTTTCCTATTCCCCAGGCAGCACAAATTATGGGAAGCTGCCCTGACACTTTAGCTTCCATGACAAATGATTTAAATACCCTCAAAGCTCCTAGAATAGAGCTTAATTGTGGATGTCCTTCTAACACAGTGACAGGAAATGGCTCAGGATCCTCCCTTTTAAAAGATCCTATGCAGCTACATAAAATTTTATGCTCAATGGTTTCTGCCTCAAAAGTCCCGGTATCGGCAAAACTCCGCTCTGGCTATCTTGACACAAGTTTATTTGAAGAAAATCTCCTCGCCGCTGAAAGTGCCGGTATCTGCCATATCACTTTGCATGCACGAACAAAAGCTGAAGGTTATAAAGGGTTTTCAAATCTCGACCTAATAAAAAAAGCAAAAGAAATTCTCACTATCCCTCTAATTGGAAATGGAGATATCAAAAATAAAGCAGATGCAGAAAAAATGCTTAGCTACACCGGCTGTGATGGATTAATGATTGGCCGAGGAGCTGTCATCAATCCATGGCTTTTTCATGAAATTAAAGGTAATACTTTTGAAAATAAAAGTGATACAACAAAATACCTTGAAAAATTTTTTGAAAACATTCAACTCATCACTTCTTCCAATCAAGTAGGTCAAATGAAAGCTCTCTTCTCCTTTCTTTTCCAAAGAAATGATCCCCTTCTTGCTCATCGAAAAAAGATGCTGACCCATAAAGAACTATCTCCAAGAGCATTTTTTGAGTTTTGTTTAAATCTTTACATTAATCCGCCAATATGTCATGATGTTTATTTAAATTAATAAGGAAAACAAAAATGACATTTGGTATTAATAATGATCTGCCCTTTGCTCAATATGTTTCTCAAGGACAGACTCCACAGAGAATGTCCGTTATTACCCGCCCAGCTTTCGATAGAGGAGCAGCAAATGCTGCAGGCATATTTTTTTTAGTAGTAGCATTCATCGTGGGATTTATTGCGCTCATACTAGAGGCATGCTTTTTGCCATTGCTTTTTCTAATAGGCTTTATCATTGCCGTCGTATGCGCTATTATTGGGGTGACGTTACTAATACTTTCGAATAAATACTAAGGAGCTTTACAAGGAACCTGTTGTCTTTCTATCTAGATAGCGATTAAACACAAAAACTCCATTGATTAATCCAGCTAATGTATAAAGACAAATATGCCAATGCACTAAATAGGTTGGCCATGGTCCAAAATTTAAGAAATGTGACACTTCTGGCTTATCGATAAGATACATATAATTTGCCCCAAGCTCCATATTAATCAAATATACAAGTATTGCAATCACTTCCATCCCAAGAATCACTTTAAAAATAGATTTTTTCCTAGGAGTATACCCCATACACACAGCCATAAAAATCGGAATAAAAATTGTCAGTCCGTGTGTTAAAAAATAATCTATTAAGACATACTCCTCACCTTTCACCACTTGAGCGGGCGCTCCAAACGCTTGAAGCGGTCCTGTAATCCCAAAAAAAAGGACAAATTCAAAACATCTTTTACTTTTAAAAATTGCTGCAAAGATCGCAAAAATTTCCATAATAGAACAGTAGGATAACGGTAAACTCACAGACATTGAAAACATCTCATTATACAAAAGATACCCTTCCATAAATAATAAATCAAAAAGCATGGCAAGACCGATACATGTAAGAATCCTCTCGTTCCAATTTTTAGATACCTTTGTCCCCGCAAATAAAAGCCCAATTGACAAGACAATAAAACTGGTAAGCATCATGTACCACTCTGCTGTCAATGGACTTATTGTAACAACTTGCATATTTTCTCCCTTTTTAGATATTTTAACAAAATCTTTAAAAAGGGATATAAGTGCCTAATTGTAAGTTAGTAAAGTTATCTATTGCGGTAAAACATAAGGACAGTATGGTTGGATCTATGAAGAGAATTGTCATCCTAGGAGGAGGGTTTGGTGGAGTCTATACTGCCCTTGCCCTTGAAAAAGAGTTTAAAAAATGTCGAGAGTCGATAGAGATCATCTTAGTGAATAGAGAGAACTATTTCACCTATCAGCCAATGCTTGCTGAAGTTGTCGGTGGTTCTATTGACATTTTAGATTCTGTCACCTGTCTTAGGTCCTTATTAAAGCATACCTCCATATACATTCGTGAAATTACAGACATAGACATTAAGAATAAGTCTATTACACTCTCTCCAAACTTTTCTCATAAAGATGTCATCATTGAGTATGATCACCTTGTATTAGCCCTTGGCTCTGTTACAGATTTTAGGACAAGTCCAGGAGGTATTGCAGAACATGCCCTCCCCTTTAAGGATTTATCCGATGCAGTTCTCCTTAGAAATCGAATTATTGATGTGATTGAGACCGCAGCGCAAGAATCTGATCCTGAAGAGAGACGAACCCTATTAACCTTTGTAGTTGGTGGTGGCGGCTTCTCTGGGGTAGAAGTTGTTGCTGAGATCAATGACTTAGCAAGAAAAAAAGCTAAAACGTATAAAACCATCAATCCAGAGGATATCTCTGTGGTCTTAGTTCATAGTAAGGATCGTTTGGTAGATAGAGAGCTCTCCCCATCTTTAGGAAAGTATTGTGGTAGGTTACTAGAAAAAAGAGGGGTGAAAATCCTCTATAATAAGAGACTTATCTCTTGCTCTCCTTATGAAGCGATCATTGATAGTGGCGAAAGGATCAAAAGTAGGACAATTGTCTCAACAGTGCCTTCCATTCCAAATCCATTAATAGAAAAATTGAATTTATCAAATGGTTCAGAAAAAATTGTTTGTGATTCTAATTTACAAGTAGTGGGATATGAAAATATATGGTCTATTGGAGATTGTGCTTTGATCCCAAAAAGCCCTAAAACACCAGGGGAATACTCCCCGCCGACAGCACAATTTGCAACAAGGCAAGCACCTATCCTTGCTCATAATATCAAGTGTAGTATCTTAGGAGGAAAGAAAAAATTATTTACTTTCAAATCCTTAGGGCAAATGGCTGCTTTAGGCCATCAAAAAGCTGTAGGAGAAATTTTTGGAATAAAGCTCTCTGGAATCCTTGCCTGGTTTTTATGGAGATTTGTCTATTTAATGAAGATCCCAGGGCTGTCTGCCAAGCTTCGCATTGCATTTTCTTGGCTTTTGGCCATCTTACTTCCATCAGATACTGTGCAGCTAAAATCTAAGGTTAAGGGGGGGTTTGAAAACTTACATTATTCAGACGGAGAGATCATCTTTCAGTCAGGGGATATTGGAGATTATCTCTACGTAATTGCTGAAGGCACTGTTGATGTGATCAAAGGGGATAAAAAAATCACCTCTCTATCAAAAGGAGAATATTTTGGTGAGATGGCCCTTATGTCTGAGAAAAAACGGACCGCTACGATCAAAGCTTTTGGCCCATGTAAGATCCTTGCTATCAAAAAACAGGATTTTGAGGTCCTTATGGCTCATTTTAGCGATCTAAAACAGAACTTTGTATCTACAGAAAATAGGCGTTTAGATGAGCTTAAAAAGAAGGTTGAAGGTGAGTAACAAGGTCATTACCAAACTCTGTTAGATAAGAAAAATACCCCGATGTAAAGCGAGTTTTCGAATGCTCTGCATTGCTATATTTTCCTGCCATGTGGCAAATAAACATCAGAAAAGAAATATCAAAATTCTCAATAGATGGACAGCTATTGCCTACTTGATAGTCAATATTATTGCGGTACTTTTCTAAAAGTCCTTCAAAATGAAATCCTTCCAACACTAAACGTAATACTTTTTTCTGGTCATCAGAGAATCTTTTTAACGTAGGTAATATATCCTGATACATGACTAAAATCTCGCTTAAAGAAGCCGTCCCATAGACCCAGGCTTTTTCTTTAAACTCATCAGAATTTTTCACCTCTCCAAGAATCAATCCATAAAACAAAATGTCTTTAAATTCTTCTTCAGAAAATATTGATTGGGAAACCATCTTTTTTAATTTACCATGAAAATCTAAAAACTCACTAAAAGTTAAACGTAAAGAGGCCTCCTCTTCTAAGAATAAATCAAGATAGTCTAGATATTCTCCTGAAATGATTGCATCAAGAAATTTCAGACTTAAATAAATATTGCTAGAAGCATTTGGTTGTTTGTTATAACAAACAGATCCATAAATTGGCTCATCCCCTTTCAACCAAGATAACTCCTCATACCTGGCGTTATAAGCATCAAACTTATTCATATCTTCAATGTATGGATCATAAGAGCGAAAGGCAAACTGGGTCCTATTTTGAGAAAATTGTGCACAAAATAACAACGCACAGATTAGCCCCAAAAAAACTCCGCTGTACTTAAATAATTTCATACTATGATTCTATAAATATATTTAACAACAGTCAACAGAAAACTTTCCCCTTTCATTTTTTTCTTCCAATCCATATAATTTGTAGTATGATAAATTGCCCATGCCACAGTAAGAAAGCATATGAGAAGTGTTGCAAACCCCTTCATTTAGGTGCCGTTCCAGAAAATGGTCTCTTTGTAATGCGTTCTAGATTTTCTGCATATAGTTTATCTCTAGTTGATTACATTATTGCAACTACCCATCCAAAATCTAGATTTTATTCTAGTGATATTAAGACATGGAAAGAGGATATTTTAGCATTTTGTAAAGCCACAACTTTTGATGATTTAACTATTATAGAACATATCTCTCTTCCCAACTTAGAAACAGTAACATTTAGAGCTCACCTTACAGAAGAGGATCATGACATCAGTTTCACAGAGAAAAGCACTTTTATCAAAGATGAGGGGAGATTTAAATATGCAGCAGGAGAAATGCTATAAATAGGCTTTTTTCGTAGAAGCGAAAAAATAATATCCTGCACCAACTAGTGATAACCCCATACTCATTACAAAGATCGATAAGGGCTGAATTGTTTGCATTAAACACCAACCTATTACTGGCCCAATAAGACCTCGAACCCCCACCATGACGATATTTACCCCTGAATACCTTGAGGACGATTCCTCCCCAGAAAATAAAGGACCCGATAGGTGCCAGATCAGATGGCTGCCGGCTTGAGCTACACCATAAATAAAGTAGGCAAGAAAGATTGAGTGAAGGGTCAAAGAAGAAAAGACAAGCAGGAAGGAGAAGAGGGCAAAACCAAGAAGTACCAGCACCACAAACATTGCATGAGAAATCCTTTTTAAAAGGGTATTCCAAAATGGGGTAGTAAAGACAAATCCTAACGCCTTACATATGCAAAAAGCGATCATAAGATCAGAATACTTTATTTGTAAGCTACCTGTAAAATAGATCGGAATAACAGGCTGAATAATCATCAGACCTATTCCCCCGATCATAAAAGCCCATTGAAATCTTCTAAACTCTCCCTTTTCTCGCATAAGGATAAAGGAGTCTTTAATGGGGCTGTATAATTTATCCTTTAGACCAAAAGTTTCTTTTTGTATCACCTGATCATTATCAATTAATGCTGCTTGAACAACAATTGCAATAACGCCTAACCCAAGGGCCAATGCAAAAGGAATTTTCCAAGCCATTGGATAGCTATCCATCATTCTTGCAAAAAGGATCGTATATAAAACTCCAGTAGAATAACTAATAATTGATCCCAATGAAAAAGATTTTTCCCATTTCTCTTTAGAAATATTTGTCTTGATCACCTCCATCCAAGCTGGAATTTGAGCTCTTGTGAAGATCATGTAGATGGTAGCACCAAAAATATATAAAAATATATCGTCTGTTAAAAGAGCAGGGATAAACCCACAGCTTGCTAGTACCCCACTCCAAAGGATGGCACTTTTAAGAGTGATCGATTTTCTCGAGACAAATTCACTGAAATAAAAAGAGAAAAAAGCACTTATCGGGCGAAGCATAGATAGTAGGACAATGTGAGAGGTAATAGCTTCTAAATCTTTTAACAAAAAGAATGGGAGGAGAGGAAAAATACATGCGAAAGGTTCTTTTAAAATCGATGCAATGATAATTGCCAGTCTAGTTTTTTTGTAACTGAGGTTAGTTATCATCTATAGTAACTTTTTTTGTTCTGCAATAAGCAATGTATAGGATAGGTACGCATCTTTCATTACCCCTTTTACTTTTTTTCCCTTAACCTCTACTTCTAAAAAACCATTAACAAGGCCCTTTTTTACATCCTCTATACTTAGTTCAACAAGACCTAATACAGCTTCGGTGTTATAGGGTCTACTTATCCCTCTAGAAGAGATCTTTGCTAAATAACAGGGCATTGTTAAAGAACTTGTCCCTGAATCAGGGACAATATCCCCTAAATGGATAAATTCAGAGCTATTTAGACCCGTTTCATATCGAAGCTTTTTCTCTGCACTCACAAGGAGTGGATCATTATGATCTACACTACCTTTAGGAATTTCTATTGACCAATCTCTTAATGCATGACGATATATCACAACTAACACAATTTTCTTATCGCCTGTGACAGGTAGAAAGGCTACCCCGTTATTTGGATTCTTTCGAATCTCACTTGTCTTTATCAGTCGATCATAAGTACCTGTAGCACCAGCTGGAAAGATCACCGCATCTCTTATCCACATCCAATATTTATCTTTAGCAATGATCCCTATCTTAGAATGCTCATTTGCCTCATCCTTACCCTCTCCTTCACTGATAAATCTTGTCATCTGCATCTTAGAAATTTTCTCTACTGTCTTTTTATCTATGATGATCTCAATTTCTGCGTCTTTATAGTTACCAAGTTTAGCAAGATGAGGATTTTCTTTTAGCATCTGAAGATACTCCGAAAACTGCTTATCATTTATATCGGCAAAGACAAATCCAAAACAAAACAGAGAGATAAAGAACACCTGCATGGTACAACCTTTACTTTAAATATCAGAACCAAAGGCATCTTAACAAGATCATGAGTTCCTATCAATCATTTTTCATCAGTAATGCGACGGTTTCAACATGGATTGTCTGAGGAAACATATCAAAAGGGATAGCCTTTATGAGAGTATATCCTTTTAATCCTAATAAAGCGACATCTCTTGCTAAAGTTGCCGGATCACATGAGGTATAAACGATTTTTTTTGGGCCAATTTTTGAAAGAGCATCAATTACATCGTGGTGGACACCTTTTCTTGGTGGGTTGATAAAAATTGTTTCAAAGCCTCTAAGCTCGGAAACTTTTTCTTCTACCATACCTTCGATAAAGTGAACTTTAACCCCATTTTCTAAAGCATTCCTTCTGGCATCATCTACCGCTTCTGGAAAAGATTCTATAGCGGTAACTTTAGCCCCTTGTTTTGCTAAATAGATTGCAAATAATCCAATTCCTGAATAGGCATCTAGGACCTTTTCCCCTTCTTTTACATCAGCTAATTCATAAGCTGTTTTATATAGCATTGCTGCAAGAGGTTTATTCACCTGAAAAAAAGATAGGAGAGAAACACTCACTTTAACGCCTAAAAGTTCCTCGATAATCTCATCATCACCTTCTAACGCTTCTAGGAAGTCAGGATAAATACTATTTGCAGCCTTCTCTTTTTTCCCATAAACCACCCCTTTTACCCCTTTAATAGCAAAGATCAATTTAGCAACATCTTTTAAAGCTTTTGTCGGCTTGACAAGACCAATAATTCCTATCAACACTTTATTTTCTAATCCACTACTTCGAATTACAAGATGCTGAAAATCCCCTGTTCTTTTTTCTTCATTATAGAAAGAAAGCTCTGACCCTAGCAAAATTTTTCGCACTTCTCCATAGATAACATCGGCCATCGGAATATGTAAAAGACAGCTATCTATTGAGACAATGTCATGACTTCTTTTTTTAAAAAACCCAATCTTTTTACAACCATCTACTTCTAATAATGGAGTGGTGATCTTATTTCTGTATCCATAATCTTCCTCTGTGGATTTGCACTCCTCCACCACTAAATTAGAAACTTTTCCAATACGAGTTAATGCATCTATCACACGTTTTGTTTTCCATTTTAACTGCAAACTTTTTCCAGCATGTTGCAGACCACAACCACCACAGTGCCCAAAATATTTACAAGGGGGAGTAACTCTAAATTCTGATGGGGAGAGAATTTTAAGAAGTCTTGCACTTGAATAGTTCTTTTTTTTACTTAAGATTTCTACTTCCACCTCCTCTTGAGGAAGTGCTCCATCGATAAATACGACACCATCATCACTAGTTGCTATTCCCTCACAAGTTGTCGTGAGATCTTTAATAAGTAAACGCTTTTTTTCCATGGCAACAAGGATACTCCTTGTTGGAATAGATTGCATTATTAAAATTTTTTTGATAGCTTAGCTAAAATGGTTAGTTATCCAATATGCTCAAACAGTTTACACCTCTTTTACTCCTCCTTATCCTCCCTCTATGGCATACTTGTGAGAGGCTCAATGGTTCGTTTCTTCTTTTGTTCAGTGGTGGCTCTTACGCCTTTTTCAAAGAAATTTTTTTGATTCCTCTGCACTCAATAGTTTCGGCAATAAGTTTTTATGTATTCATTCAAAAAGTTGCCCCTAAATTCTCTCTTATCCTTACAAGTTTTGCTCTTGTATTGATGGCCTATTTTTTCTTTCCCCCACCCTATTTTTATCACCATCTAGGGGTTTTTATCCTTGCCTCCGCCCTCACCTTTAATGATAGAAAAAACTGCCAGCATCTATTTTTTTCTCTATTTTTCTTAACCCTTTTACACACTTTTTCCGCTCTTTTCCTCTGTATCATCTTCTATGGAACTAACATTCCATTATTTCTTACTTCTTTTGCTCCAATTACCGCCCTTATATGCCTCCATAACAAAAGGATATACCCGTCAATACCAGCCCTTATTTCACTATTTCCATTAAACTTATTTCCTATCTCCTATTTTGTTCACAACATCATCCCTTTGGATATACCGTTTATTTGCAGCATTGTCTTCTTAATCGCAGCTATTTACGTAATTTTAGAAAAAAGATCTCTTTCATATTTATTTTTATTGTTTGTAGCATCAATTACTGTGATCTTTTTTAACTCTAAGGCTATTTTATTTCCGTTTATATTTACTCCCTGCGCTTTACTTGTAGGGATGATGCAGATTCTTCTTTCTTCTAAACCAAAAACTCAAGTTTCTAGCATAAAAATAGGCCGCATTTTGAAAATGTAAGAACAATCTGACTAATCACCATGACGATAAAAAGGGTGCAAGATACTGTCGTAAAAAGATTTCTTTTTACAAGAACATCTCTTTGTAAAATACAGGATAGTAATAACAAAATCACAGCTACGCCGAAAAAAAGCATCGCCGCCCAAATATACATCGGAAGGGTCAAAATCTTAGGTGCATAGGATATTCCATCATTAATTAGTAACTGTGACCACTGATAAAGTGAAACTATTGATCCTAATATGCACGATAAAATGCTTCCCGATATATTTTTATAACAAATAGGCCCTGTGATATTAAACGTTAAGGGAACACCAATGCCAACAATAAAAAATCTCTGTAATATGCATAAAGAACATGGCTCATTTAAATAGATAAACTCTTCATAATAAGAGATACATAAGATAAAGATTAAAAAACAGAGCAATAGACTATTAAAAAAGTTAAATATTTTCATTTAACCACCCAATGGGAAAGACATATATATTACTAATGCACTGATAGATACGAAAAATAGAGTGCATATTGTGAAAGCTAATGCCGTACGGTGATACTGTAGCATCCCCAAAACAATAGCGCAAAATAGTAAAAGAAAAACAAATCCCATATCTGTAGTAATAAAATTTAGGATTTTTTAATCAATATTAAAATTTACTATGTATCTTGTAAATATTCCATGATGATTTTTGACTCAAACATGGGTTTATCATCGATAAAAAGACAAGGTACTGTTGCTCTATTTGTTCTACTGACCAAATAGGCTCTATTTTCAGCGATGTTGGTATCCTTTATTTCTACATCGATATTTATCGATGTAACGACTGAAAGAACCCTTTGACAATAGGGACAGCCTGGCTGCATATACAAAACAAGCTTTGGTTGCCTCTCCTCTGCTGCAAGTAATGGAGATGTCATTAAAAATATCATTAGTAACCAAGCTTTCAACATTTTTTACCTCAAGATAAGTGTAATGTGTAGAAAGGATTAAGTCCATCAATTATTTGGTTTTGCGAAAATTTTCTTTAATACAAAAGAATGAGATTAAAAACCCAAACCCATACAAAATGGGGATCAAACTAAGGGAAATAGAATAGGCCTCAACAGAATAGAGAGGGATGCCGTGAGTATTAAGCGATCCATCCCAAAAGTAATTCAAGAAAAACCCACCTAATGGCTGAAGAATAGCCCCACCGACAACAACGGCCATATTATTAAAGCCCATTGCTGTTCCAGCAATTTTTTTAGGGTTATTATCCCTTGCTAAAGCAAACGTTAAAATATGCGCCCCTGTTCCAATTCCAGCAATAAATAATAAAATACATACAGAAAAAAAGTTTAAAGTGGGAATATATAAAATCAAAGAAAAAGAGATACAGCCAAGAATGGATCCTATCCATAAAATGGGCTTTGTTCGGTTAACTGCCGAGGAAAGAAGACCAATTAATGGACTTGCTATTCCACCTCCGAGCCACATCATCATTGTCCCTAAAGCTGCATGGAAGGGTGATATCTGAAATCTTTCAGATAAATAGGGGACACCCCATAGCGCTGCAAACATGATTACTGGTCCCCATGCAGTAAATGCATAGATACCACAAAACCAAGACTGTGTTTTCCCCATTACTACCGTTAAGTGCTGCAGTATAGAATGTTCATGACTATCGCCATCAGCAAATTCATGGCTGGGATGATCGCGGAAAAATACAAGATAAAGCCCTGCTAAGACAAACCCTACAATCATTAAGACCCACATTAACTCTCTCCACCCAAAATAGGAAACGGCAATTGCAAGTGGGACCTCCCCTGCTATTGCCCCCACACTTGTTAAAAACTGCGTAATTCCAACACATAAAGGAAAATACTTTTTGTCAAACCATCTAGTAGCTACAACAAGGACACCAATATAGGCAAAACTAGACCCTATACCCATTAAAAAACGACCCACAGCTGCAGGGTAAATAGAGGTTGTTTTTGCAAAAAATAAGATCCCAATTGCACAGAAGCAAGAAGCTGCTGTAAGCAATGTTCTTGGTCCAAACCGATCAAATAACAAACCTGCAGGGATTTGCATAAGCGTATAACTATAATAATAGACCGACGCCATCCAACCAAGGGCTGCTGCATTAATACCAAAATCCCTCATCAGCTCCCTTGTCATCACAGAAGGAGAGACCTGGACCGCCATTTCATAGATAAGAAATAAGGAAGCAAGGCAAAATACAAGAATGCCGAGAAAAAATTCTTTTTTTGTCATCTTCATAGCCTGATCGATACATTAAAGGAATAAATAGACAAGGAAAACGTTTCTAATTAATATAAAGATATGACTAATAGCAACCTCCCCTCAAGAATTCTTGAAAATCAGCTTTTAACAAAAGACTCCTCTATCCTTGTAATAGGGTACAATGAGGCTCTGCTAAATTTTTTACCGGACGAATATACCACCATCGACCCCTCCATCTCAAAAATTAAAATGGCTCCAAGTAAACATCCAAAAGGATCTTTTCAAACCCAAAACCTTGAAACCTTCTCCTTAAATAGGACATTCTCTAAGATACTCTCAATGAACACTTTACATCTTGCAAAAAATTTAGACAGAATTTTGCAGCAAATTGAAAAGCATCTTGAAGAGGAGGCCATCCTTTATTTTCCCCTTGCTCCTAATCCATTGATTGAAAAGTTTTTATTGGAAGAAAAGTGGGAAGAGGGGCAAAAAGCCCCCCCTTTATTTCAAAAGCGATCACGAACAGAAGTGGAAGACGCAGTGCTTGCCGCCCCATTTGAAAGTGTGATGATTGAAGAGGTAGAAGAGCATCAAAACTTTTATTCAGAATCGATGGTCATACCTTATTTAATAGCACAACTCTCTAATCTTACAAATCTTACCGATGATGCTCTTCATGATTGCGCAGCAGAGCTCAAAGAGGTTTTATACAGAGGTCAAAATAAAGATGAGGTGCTTACTATCTCCTCTCCATGGATTCTTTTGACACTTTCTAATGACTTAACGTAAAATCACCTCTACACTTGAACTTACACTACCATCAGAGTTTACACTTTCTACTCTATAAGTAGTTCCCTCATTTTTATTCTGATTATGATGATTAAACTCTAAGGTTTCTGAGCTAAGAACATTTCCTAAAAGAACTCCATTTCCATATACATTGTAACTTACTACCTCAGGGCTTAAACTAGCCTCCCAGGAAATATTGTGAATCACATCTACAACACCAGCACCATAGTAATTAAAAAGGATATTTCCTTCCAAATTTCTTGGTGGTTCATCTTGAGAGTATAGACCGATTCTAGCAACTCTTACCTCATCATCCCCAGAAAAACTAAATGGCTCTGATTGGTTACTTATATACCCTGGTAATTGGGCTGAATAGATATAGGTTCCTTGGGAAAGCCCTGTGAAACTAGAAATCCCCAAATACGTTCCGATCACAGATGAAAAAAGGGAAGAGTCTTCAAATAAAGTGATTAGTGCACCTGGAAGAGGATATCCTGTGATTAAATCATAGACTTCCAGATTTAAGGTGTTAGGGCCTAACTCTAATAGAAAATTATGTGCAACACTTTCCCCTGCTTCGAAATCATATTGGAAGGAGTCATCTTGATAAAGAGGACTCATTGCTCTAATTTTTAGATCAGCAACAGGAATGTGTGTAAAGAAATAATATCCGCTTGCATTTGTACTAGTAGTTTCTATAGAGTTTTCATCTTTAAAAACTGTAACAGTTGCATTACTAATTGGATCTGAGGTTAATATGTCTCTAACATATCCGTTCAAGGAAGCAGGATCTGCTGCTAAATCAAATACAAGATCTAGCACTTCTCCTGTATTAAGAGTGATTTTTTCTGTAGAATTTTGATAGTCTGTTTTAACTGCATTTACCGTATAAGTCCCTGGAATAAGCCCTGATATAGAATAATGTCCCTCTGCTGTCGTAAGTGTATTTGCAACTAAAATATTTCCGAGCATCACAGTAATAGCAGCTCCAGTAATTGGTATATTTCCAGAGCTAACTGTTCCACTAAGCTCGGTAGAATCAGCAGGGAGGGTAAAATCTAGCCCCTGGATCTGACCTGGTTGTAAAGTTACTCCTCCGTATTGCATTTGATAGTTTGGTTTAGAGGCGATAAGAGAAATATTGCCTGGAGGAACATTTCGAAAAGAATAGTTTCCTTTTGTACCTGTAAGAAATGGTTGGGATATGTTGTTATTTTGAACTAGAATCACTACAGCACCTTGAAGAGCGGTGTTGTTAGCATCACTATAAATGGTCCCAGAAACAATTCCTGGATTTCCTACAAGCTCCACAGTACGGTTTGTTACGCTTTGATCGGTGGCTACAGAAACCTTCAAACTATTTTGTTGATATCCTTCTTTCGTAAATCTTATTATATGATTACCCACTGAGGCAGTTGGAAAGGAATACTGCCCAAGAGAATTAGTCGAAGTTGATTGAATTAAAAAATTGTTAACCAAATCGTCTACTTGAACATCCTCTATCGGTGCTGATAGATCATTGGTGATGATACCTGAAACTGATCCTGGATTTTGTAATAATGTGAGGTTAAATGCCTGAGCTGGCTGATTAAATTCTATAGTAACAGAGGCTGGCTGATAACCAGCTAAAGTTGCTGCGAGGGTAAAAGTTGAGTCCAATTGTAAACCGTAGATGTCTAATGCACCAGATCCATTTGTTGAGCCACTACCATAGAGCAGCGTGTTTTGTGTAATATTTACTAACGCGCCCTGTAATGGCTGTTTATTAACATCAACTACATTCACGGTGACATAAGTATATTCAGTTGGTGCTGGTAAATAGAAACTCTGTGCATTGTAACTGGGATAAATTTGATAAGAAATGGCATAGGTTACAATATTAGTTCCAGACACTTGCACAGTATAGATACCCGAATATATGGTAGGTGGAAAAGAAAAGCCTCCATCTGATGTAGTTATCTCCGTATACTTAGTTTCTGTTCCTTGTATCAATTTAATACTAGCTCCTACAATAGGCTCCAAAATACTATACCCTACAGAGCCATAAAAATATGTGCCGTCACCAAAACAAAAAGCAGGGGAAATGAATAGAAGGAATCTCTTTCTATTCACCTTAAAAAAAAGCCATTGTAAAAAATAAATAAACCTAATTTTCATCGTAAAATCACCTCTACACTTGAACTTACACTACCATCAGAGTTTACACTTTCTACTCTATAAGTAGTTCCCTCATTTTTATTCTGATTATGATGATTAAACTCTAAGGTTTCTGAGCCAAGAACATTTCCTAAAAGAACTCCATTTCCATATACATTGTAATAAACTACTTCAGGACTTAAGCTTCCTTCCCAGACAATATTGTGAATAACATCTACAACACCGGCTCCATAGTAATTTGGAATAATATTTCCTTCCAAATTTCTTGGCGGCTCATCTTGAGAGTATAGACCGATTCTAGCAACTATTACCTCACCCTCCCCAGAAAAACTAAATGGCTCCGATTGATTGCTTATATACCCTGATAATTGAGCTGAATAGAAATAGGTTCCTGTCGAAAGTCCTGTAAAACTAGCGATTCCTAAATTCGTTCCAATCACTGATGAAAAAAGGGAAGAGTCTTTAAATACGGTGATGAGTGCACTTGGTAGAGGATTCCCTGTGATTAAATCATAGACCTCAAGATCTAATCTGTTAGGACCTAAATCCAATAGAAAATCGTGTGAAATACTTTCCCCAGCATTGAAAGAATAATCAAAGGAGTCATCTTGATAGAGAGAACTAATTGCTCTAATTTTTACATCACCACTAGGAAGATAGCTAAAAAAATAAGATCCATTTGAGTTCGTAGTAGTAGCTTTTATAGGATTTCCATCTTGAAACGCAGTAACAGCTGCATTACTAATTGGATCTGATGTGATTGCTTCTTTTACAAACCCTGTTAAGGAAGCAGGGTTTAACAATAAATCAAATACAAGATTTAATTCCTCTCCTGGAGTAATGGTTATTGTCTCTGACGAATTTTGATACCCTTGTGCATAGGCATTTACCGTATAAGTTCCTGGAATAAGGCTTGATAGAGAGTATTGTCCCTCTTCTGTTGTAATCACATTTGCAACTTGATTGACATCTTGCATTACAGTAATAGTAGCTCCTGAAATTGGCACATTTGAAGAATTAACTGATACATTCAGTTGAGTAGTATTTGCTGTTAGGGAAAAATTTAAATTCCCTATATTACCTGGTGTTAAACTTACCCCCCCATATTGCATTTGATAGTTCTCTTTAGAGGCGAAAATAGTACTATCTCCGGCAGGAACATTCTGAAAAATATAATATCCATTATTATCACTAGTAAATGTTTGAAAAATGTTGTTTTTTTGAGCTAAAAGCACAAAAGCACCTGGTAGGACCCTTTGAGTATTATCACTATAGATGATGCCATTAATAGTTACCGGAACTGGTTCAAGCGCCAAATTCGGGACTGTTACGCTTTGATTTGCCCCTACTGAAACTTTTAAACTCCCTTGCTGATATCCTTCTTCAGTAAATATTATTTTATGACTTCCTGCAGAGACAGTTGCAAAAGAATACTGTCCAAAAGAATTGGTTGAAGTTGACTGAATTACATAACTATTCACCCAATCTTCTACTTTAACACCATTAATGGGTGCAAATACATCGTTAGTTACAATACCTGAAATTGAGCCTGGATCGGGCATTAATGTAAGGTTAAGAAGCTGAGCTGCCTGTTGAAAATCTAACGAAACAGAAAGTTGCTGATAATTGTCTTTAGATACTATGACATTATACATTGAGCCCAATTGCAAACCGTAAATGTTTAATACACCCGATGCTGTTAGGCCATTACCATAGACCAGATTGTTTTGTGTAATATATACTAGCGCACCATCTACTGGATCATTGTTCTGATCAACTACATTCACAGAAACATAAGTATATTGAGTAGCTGGTGGTAAATAATAAACAACATCATTAACAGAATTGGCATATATTTGATAATTAGTTACATAAGTTATTATATTGGCCCCAGAAACCTGCAAGGTAAAGGTTTCTACATTGAGAAAACCCCCTGCATCGATATTAAAAAAAGCAAAGCCTCCCAGAGGTCCAGTAGTTGTTGATTGTATAACTGTTGTACCCTGCATCAATTTAACAGTAGCTCCTACAATAGGCTCAATAAATCTATATCCTACCGTTCCAGTTAGAGAGCTAAGTTCATCTCCAAAACAAACAATAGGTGCACATAAAAGAAATAAGCTTAAAAAAAATTGTTTCATATTTTTTATTAGAATAAATAACCAATGCCGAGCCCTGTTTTAAATCCACCCATATCGGTGTAGGAATCTAGAGCAGAGGTCCAAATAGGTTGATAGTAAACATCGAAAAAGAGATCAAACATAATTGCTCTTTCTGTAAAAAAAACTAAACCAGACTTTCCCACAATCCCTGGACTTGCCCAGAAATTGTGATTGGGAATAAAATTTGATTCATTATTTGTCCAAACTAAACCGCATGTGAATCCAAAGCCTAAGTAAGCTTTGAAATAGTCTTCAATAATTGGAAAAAACTGTTTTATCCCCAAACTGATGGTTGCCATATTAATGCTTACTGGTGTGTTAAAACTTGAGGTGCCATCTCTCCAAATAAAGTTAATATTTTGAAAAGTAGAATAACGATTTGTATACCAATAGTTATTCTCCAATTCTACATCAATGGTGCCATTATCCCAAACCTCACGGTTAGTTCCATCCGTGAAGAAGAAATACCCCGCTCTTCCAACAAGTAAATCCCTTCCTTTAAGACCGTCTTTATATTCGTTAGGAGCCTCTTGTGCTGCAAATATATAACTAGCAACAGTCAATAAAACTAAAAATTTTTTCATCGTAAAATTACCTCTACACTTGAGCTTACACTGCCATTAGAGTTCACACTTTCTACTGTGTAAGTAGTTCCCTCATTTTTATTCTGATTATGATGATTAAACTCTAAGGTTTCTGAGCTAAGAACATTTCCTAAAAGGACTCCATTTCCATATACATTGTAACTTACTACCTCAGGGCTTAAACTCGCTTCCCATACAATATTGTGAATAACATCTATAACACCGGCACCATAGTAATTTGGGATAATATTTCCCTCGATATTTATTGGAGGCGCATCTTCGGGATATAGCCCTAGCCTTGATACGATGGTTTCACCTGATCCAGAAAAGGTAAACGGCTCCGACTGATTACTTACATACCCAGATAATTGAGCTGAATAGGTATAGGTTTCTTCGTCAAGTCCGGTAAAACTATACGTTCCCAAATTCGTCCCATAGCCTGAATTAAAAAGATTAGAGTCCTCATTTAAAGTGATCAATGCAGCGGGAAGAGGATAGGTTGTTAATAGATCATAAATTTCTACATTTAATGTGTTAGGGTTTGAGGTCAACTTAAAATTATGTGTGCGACTATCCCCTGCTGCATATGTTTGGGTATTTTGCGCCGATTTATAACCTGTAGCCCTTACCCTAACTTTAACAGAGCCTGCGGGAAGATTGCTAAACAAATAGCTTCCGGTGGAGTCTGTATACGCAACTCCAATAGGGTTACTATCTTGATAGGCAGTAAGCTTTGCTCCCACAATTGAGTCTAAACTCGAATCTCTTACGAGCCCAGTTAAAGAAGCAGGAGCTGGCAATAAATCAAACTCAAGGCCAACTTCGGAGCCTGCACTAACAGTAATTGTTTGGGAGGAAGTTTGATACAAAGGTGCATCTACAGATATAGTATAGGTGCCTCCACCTAGCTCATTAAAGGAAAATGTACCATTTTGGAAGGGGCTGCTAGAAGTAAGTGGAACAGCATCTTGATACACAGAATATGTACCCTGAATCGGAATCCCCAAAGCAGTAACACTACCATTAATGGTGATACTACTAGGATACAATGTAAAACTCACACTTCCTACACCACCGTCGTTTAAAGCTATCGATGCAG
>CAMDFS010000007.1 GCA_945897715.1 Chlamydia trachomatis | reverse complement strand
CAAATCAAGATCTTACTGTACTTGAAGAGAGAGTTTTTGTAATTGTTAGAAACCTTTCAATGAAGGCAAGGCTTATTTCTGTTCCTGAAGTGGGAATATGGCAAAGCGGACAAAGTAATGCTTTTGCCACCGGTGCCTCTAGAAATTCTTCTTTAATCGCAGTATCCTCAACTCTTCTAGAGACCCTTACCGAAAGTGAGCTTGAAGCTGTGATAGCTCATGAGATGGCTCACATCACAAATGGCGACATGGTGACAATGGCCCTTCTTCAAGGTGTAGTCAACTCCTTTGTCATGTTTTTAAGTAGAATCTGCGCTTATGCAGTGACACACATGGCAAGTAGAGACAGCAAACGTGGCTCCTCCTATTTCTCCTACGCCCTTTTCACTATGCTTTTTGAGATGATTTTCCTCTCCTTAGCTTCTTTACTTATCTTCTTTGTTTCTAGAAAAAGAGAGTTTGCAGCCGATCGTGGTGGCGCAAAACTTGTCGGGCGGGATAAAATGATTTCAGCTCTACGAGCCCTTGAAAAAAATACCACCCTTTCTAAGAAAGATTTTGAGAAACAAAAGAGTTTAGCAGCAATGATGGTATGCTCTTCGAAAAAAGGTGGTTTTTCAAAACTTTTTGCCACACATCCTACCATCGAAGAGAGAATCACCTATTTAGAGTCCCTCTCTGATTATGGTTGGAATGTTGCTAGAGAAACTACGTTTTAAATACCTTTTTTTTCAATTCTTCTACATCTGAATTTTCTATGTAAGATAAAATACTTCTTTGCCAGAAATGAAACCCTTTGCTCTTCATCTCTATGATCGCATCAGACTTTGCCCATCCATCAAAAACAATGCGATACATCGCACACATCAGGCCAGTTCTATCTGACCCATGGAAGCAATGAACATATACAGGGACTGTCTGATTTGCAAAAATCCTTAAAAAATCCACAACAGAGGCCTCTGTTGGGTTGAAAGGAAAAGTCGGCACATGAATAGAATGCATCTTTCCCATAAAAAATTTCGAGATTGTCTTCTTATCACGATTGCGTGCTCGAAGGTTCACAATTGTACCAATTCCCTCTTTCATTAACCTTTGCAGCCCTTTTACAGAAGGCTGCCCACCTCGGTAGAGCGTAAATTCTTTCACAGAATTAAAATTTGGAATTGCATTTCCAAATAGGTGCTGCCGCACATAAAAGAGGATGATCTTAGAGCCTCCAAAGAGGCATGCAACTACTGGATCACAGAGAATTTTTATTATTTGAACTACCATAGGAATACCCTGATTATAATCGAAAAAAAAACGATAGTCAATAGATGATCTGTTAATGTATAATTCAAAATTATGAAAGCAGTTTTACTAGATCGAGCATCCTTAGGAGATGTGAGTTTATCCCCCTTAATAGCAGTTCAAACCTCTCTTGAAATCTTCGATTCCTCCACCCCAGATGAAATCATAGAAAGAGCTAAAGATGCAGAAATTATTCTAACAAATAAATGCATACTTGATAAAAATATTTTACAAAAACTCAAGAAATTACAGTTTATTCAGGTACTTGCCACTGGTACAAATAACATCGACCTAGAATATGCAAAAGAGGCAGGCATTCTTGTAAAAAATGTTGCTGGGTACAGCAGTAAAAGCGTCGCTACCTATGTTCTTACCTCCATTTTAAATTTGCTCACCTCCTTCCCTGCTTATAAAAAATATGTCGATGATGGAAAGTGGCAAGAGTGTGAATCCTTTTGCTACCTTGGCTTTCCTATCGAGTCCATTGAAGGAAAAACTGTAGGAATCTATGGGTACGGCAATATTGCAAAGACTGTAGAGGCAATGATCCATCCCTTAGGGATGAAAACAATCATTGCTCATGGCCATCATAAAAACCCTTCTGAGCGAAGAGAGCCCTTGAAAACAGTGCTGTCCACTTCTGACATCCTGCTAATTTCATGTCCTATTACAGAAGAGACAAGAAATACCATCACCGCAAAAGAACTTGCTTTAATGAAACCTACAGCATCAATTATTATTGCTTCCCGAGGAGGGATTGTAAACGAATCTGATCTTGCCCATGCCCTTGTTACAGGAGTGATTGCCGGTGCTGCAATTGATGTATTGACAAAAGAGCCTCCTAGGAATAACCCCCTTCTCTCTATAAAACATGAAAGACTTTATATTACACCCCATGTTGCCTGGGCATCCACTACATCTTTAGAAACCCTTATCCAAATTGCCGCTGAAAACTGCAAACTCTTTAGATGATTTTTATTTTTCCTTTCGCTATACTTTGTATTTAACCTCAGGAAAGCTATGTACAAAACACTTAAGAGTTCTTCAATAAGAGTCTTTTCTTTAATGTTTGGAGTGATCTTTTTATTAAATTTAAACTACACCATATTAAAAAGTGTAAGAAAGACGCTAGCCATTGCAGATCTTGGAGGAAGTGCTGTCTCTATTCCCTTCTTTGAGTTGTTTGGAGTCTTACCTGCGGCAATTTTCATGACATGGTTTCTCTCAAAGATTTTGAAGAACTTTTCGATGAAAAAAGTTTTTTTAATCATGCTTTTTATCTTCATCACCTTTTTCATTTTATTTGCAGGGATTGCCTACCCAAAACTTATTGCCCTTCAAAAAGTTTTTGCGACACCATGGCTGATGCAGTTTACCTCGATGAGTTTTTACATCATGGGAGAGTTATGGAAGCCGGCACTCATTCAGATTCTTTTTCTAGGATTAATCAATTTTAATCTATCTGTTGATCAGGCAAAAGGGATCTACCCATCACTAATGCTTGGAGCAAGTTTAGGGGCTATCTTTGCTGGCCCATTAACTATTTTTTGTAATTCTAAGGTTTTATGGGCACTATTTCCCCTTGCTGTAAGTCACTGGAATCACTCCCTTATTCTAATGATGAGCCTTGTTTTTCTTATTGGTCTACTCACAGCCCTTTTTTATACGAACCTATGCAAGCACTTCAAGTCGTCAGAAGCCTCTTATGAAAAGGAGAAGAAATTTTCGTTACAAGAGGCATTGAATTTCTTCTTACAGACAAAATCGCTTCGCTTGATGGGTTGGATTGTCTTTGCTGATTATATTGCTTACTCCCTTGCTGAAGTGCTCTTCCTGCAGGTGTTGAAGTTAAAATATCCTCTCCCAACTGATTACTGCACCTTTATGGGATACCTAACCTTTTGGCATAGCCTTTTAACGATCTTTTTTGCATTAATCATTGCCCCTATTCTTCTTAAAAAGATTAAATGGGTAAGTTGCGCTATTATTCTTCCTATAGGATTACTTATTAGTGAGGGGGTCTTTTTCTTCTTCCTTTGCGCAGAATCCTTTAGTTCGAAACTATTTAACCTTACTCACGAGATGTGGCTTACTACAGTTGTATTTATCGGTGGATTGTTATTTTGCGTATGTAGGGCTGTTAAATACACAATTTTTGATCCATGCAAAGAGCTTGCCTTTGTATCGATGCCCACAGCTTCTAAGATGAAAGGGAAACTTATTATTGATGGCCTATGCTCTAAATTTGGAAAAGGATTGAGTTCAGCTACATCTATTAGCTTTGTCTCTATTGCAGGAAGTATTAGTGGTAGCTATACGATGACGGCGGTATTTGCACTAGGCATTTGCTTGAGCCTAATTGTTTCTACAAGCAAACTTGGTGCGGAGCTAGAAAAAGAGCCTATTTTAATATAACAGGCTCTTTATGTTTCTTTTACTCTTGGACAGGTACTTCTAAAAGAGAAACTTCTGCTTCTACATCTTTAGATTTTTTCTTTCTTTCTACGATTCTATCTGGCTTAATTTCTAAAGAAATAGTCACCATGATACCTTCAGGTAGTTTGATAGAAATAGAATGCTTTCCAAGGGCTTTAATTGGAAGATGGAGTACTACATGTTTCTTCTCAATGTGTATTCCTTCGTTAAAGATTATCTCAGCTACATCTTTTGCTGATACAGAACCATACATATGGCCATCAGTGTCAACTTTAGTGATGGTAGTGAATAACTTACCCTTAAGCTCTTCTGCTATTTTTTCAGAGACTTGACGATCCAATTTTGCTTGTGAATCTCTCTCCTCTTTGAGTTTATTTTGTGTTTTTACTGTGGCATAAGAAGCAAGTATTGCTTTTCCTTGCGGCAGTAAAAAATTACGTGCATAACCGGGAGCAACAAATACTATTTCGCCTTTGCGTCCATGGTTTATCACATCTTCTAATAATAGTAACTGATATTTCATGTATACCCCTAAGCTTCTGCTGATGCAAACGGCATAAGTGCAATACATCTTGCGCGCTTGATCGCTTTTGTTAATGTTCTTTGTTGCGTAGCTGTAACACCTGTAATTCTTCTTGGAAGAATTTTACCACGCTCTGTGACAAACTGCTTTAATAGCGCTACATCTTTGTAATCAATCTCAGTTATTCCAGCAATATTCAAAGGGCTTTTACGGCCTTTTGTAAACTGAAAGTTAGATTTTGTTCTATTCATATCCTAATCCTTAAGTTATTCTTTAATTTGTTTTACTTCTGCAAACTCAATGACATCTTCTGCAGGCACACTTTCTGTAACGACATGCATAGAGCGTAAAAGATCTTCATTTAATGAGTTTTCTCTAATAAATTCATTGAGAGATTTTGATGGTAAATCAAAATATACGACATAAAAATGCCCTTCACGAGAAGACTTAATTTGATATGCAAGCTTCTTTCTTCCCCAATCAATTATTTTAAATATTGCACCACCGCCTTCAGTGATTACCCCTTTAATTTTTGCTAAGGCTTTTTCTTTCGCATCATCTGATAGTGATGTGCGTAGAATAAATATACCTTCGTATAAATTCTTTGTTATGCTGTTTCTCATCTAATTTCTCCTTAGATCTTCATTTTGTTTATCTTCTTGCTGACATAAAACATTTGCCTTAATTTCGATGATACATTTTTCTACAATCTCATCTAATTTTAAAAGCTCTTCTTTTGTGAACTTTTGTAACACATAGTCAGCTAAATCTTCTGTAGTCTTCTCCCCTATTCCAATACGCAGTCTCAAGTAGTCTTTGGTGCCGAGCCTATTTTCAATATCTTTCAGCCCGTTATGCCCCCCTGAGGAACTATTTACCTTTAATCTTACATCGCCAAACGCCAAATAGGTATCATCGGAAAGTACCAAGAGATTAGAGAGTGGAATTTTATAATATTCCAAACATTTTATCACTGCACTTCCTGATAGATTCATGTATGTTGTGGGAAGTAAAAAAAGAACTTTTTTTCCATCTACTAGCCCAGAACCTACAAACCCATCTAACTTTTTCATCTGCTTAAACGTGACTGAGTGCCCTTTTGCAAAATAATAAGCAACAAAAGCACCAATATTATGCCTTGTGTCTTCATATTCTTGCCCAGGATTGCCCAGACCGACGATTAATAGAGGAAAATTGTTATCCATACTATTTCTTAGTCATCGATACAAGCACTTGTTTTTCGTGTATACGAAGCTTCATACTCGGTGTTAAAATCACATCTGAAACTCGAACCTGATCGCCAAGTTTAGTTGTTGTTACATCAATGATAAAATTCTTCGGAAGCTCGCTTACAAGACAGGTTGTTTTAACCGATCTTTTTACTTTCTTAAGCTGACCACCCTGAACAAGTCCTGCACATGAATCTGCACCTTTTAAAATCACAGGAATATATACCGTAATTCTATCAGTTTCTTTTACTCTCATAAAATCGACATGGAGAATTTCATAGGTAGTTCTATGATAACTAATATCTTTTACATAGGCGATAAATTTTTCATTATCTAATGTCAATGTAAAACGTATTGTTGCAAGGCCACCAGTTTCGATATTGCGAAGATGTGCCTCTAATATTTTCTTTTCTAATTTTACAGAAACGCTTTTTCCTGTTTTGTCATATACAACTGCAGGAACAAATCCCAATCTTCTAAGAAGATTAATCTCTTTTCCGCTCTCTCTTTTACTTAAAGTAATGTCCATAAACCACCTTTTATTCTGCTCATTTGTTTTGAACAAATCTTCTAAAAAAAGTAGGACCAATTGAAATCAATACAGGAAGACTGTTCCTATAAAAAGAATTTCAAAGATAAGAGCTGTAATATTTACAGCTATGGGTCCTTCTGTTTCCAGAATACTTATCCTCTGTTTTTCTCACTCAAAAAAATTAGGATCTATAGTCCCCGCCTTTAAAGCGCTAACTTGAGTGTATTTTTGGGGCGGCAGGATTCGAACCTACGCATGGCGGTACCAAAAACCGCTGCCTTACCGCTTGGCCACGCCCCAATCTAATTTGTGAGACATTATAAATCTTTAGAAGTTTTTACGCAAGCTCTCATTCTAGTTTTTTTTTATTGAAAGAAACTATATATAGAAGAATATGTATATAACACACATTTCATCTGAATTCAGCCCCTTTGCAAAAGTTGGTGGACTTGGCGATGTTTTGCATGGGCTCTCTAAGCAGCAGGTAAAAGATGGCCATAAAGTGCAGGTAATTCTCCCTAAATATGACATCATTGATTTAAAAGTTTTTAGCTCAATAAAAATATATCTACAAGATTTATGGAGTTATGAAGATGGGATAGAATATCATAACAGTGTTTATAGGGCGATCTTTGAAGGGATAGAGATCTTTTTGATAGAGCCACACCACAATAGTTATTATTTCAATAGAGGGTGCATTTATGGAGCAATCAATGATGTGGAGAGGTTTCTCTACTTTTGTCGTACCTGTATCCAATTTTTAAATACTAAAGGGCATGCCCCTGATATTCTTCATCTCCATGATTGGCCAACAGCTGCCATTGCTCCCTTAATTCGTTATTTAAGCCCAAAACTTGAATCTACTATTAAATCTATTGTATTTAATATTCATAATATTGAGCATCAGGGTAAGATTCACCCAAAGCATCTCTCACGAATCGGCCTTAATGGAGCGCAATTTCTCACTAAAGATACGATGCAAGATTCTCTTGTCCCAGAATTGATCAATCTCATGAAAGGGGGTGTAACATATGCTGATCAAGTGATTACTGTCTCCCCAACATACGCTCAAGAAATTCTGACCCCTGAGTATGGCTTTGGATTACAGGCAACTATGAGAAAGTTTAAACACAAGCTCCATGGAATTTTAAATGGGATTGAGACAGAGACGTGGAATCCTTCAAAAGATCCATATCTTTATGAGAGTTTTCCTTCAAACGCTACATTTATCCATGAAATAGTGAGAAAGAAAGAGCTAAACAAGGCAAGGCTCTTTGAGGAGCTTAATTTTCAGCCAAAAGGAGTTGGTCCGCTTATTATTTCAGTTACAAGAATTGTAAGCCAAAAGAGCCCTGAGCTGATTTTGCGGGGTATGGAGCAAACTGTAAAAAATGGAGGCTCTTTTATTCTTTTAGGGAACATTTTGGAGATTGCGATAGAAAGAAAATTCCTTACTCTTAAAGAGAACTCCAATGTGTATATGAATTTTACTTTTAGCGAAGAGCTCGCTCATAAACTTTTTGCAGCAGCCGATGCAATTATTATCCCCTCAAAATTTGAGCCGTGTGGACTTACGCAACTTATTGCTATGCGTTATGGCACCGTCCCAATAGTAAGAAGTACTGGGGGATTAAAAGACACTGTCATTGACATTTCATCCCCCCTGCCCACAGGGTTTGTATTCGAGGATCTTACAAAAACTGCAATTGATACTACCTTAGAAAAAGTCTTTGCTATTTATCAATATGACCAGAAGAAATGGCAAGCTCTTATGCAAAATGGGTTGAACCGAGATCCTAGCTGGGACTTTCCATGTAATTTATATGAAAAAGTCTACAATTTATAGTATTTTAAATTTTGAACCACCCGCAAGCAGAGCTTGCTAGAGAACACAGAGCCCACAGAGAAGGTTTTTCTATTTAATGCTGACAGATGTTTTTGAATTTCTCTGTATTTTTCTCTGTGATCTCTGTGATCTCTAGCAAACGTTAGTTTGTGGGTGGTTAAAAAGCATTTTTTTTAAAAGCGTAACGTAGAAGAGATGAGCTTATACGGGATCATCAATAAAGCAACGCGATTTTTTTTCAGCTTTTCATCATCGGTTTGCACCCGCACATTTTCAAAAAAAGCCTCTAATGGTGAGACTAGTTCGACAAGAGAATTAAATGCTTCCTCGTAATTCCCCTTTTGGAGCAATGTTTGATAGGAATCCTTTAATCTTTTTACCACTTTAAAAAGCTCTTTTTCTTGAGTCTCAACAAGAGCTCCCTCAGAGATAGCTTCATAACTACTTTCTCCTACAGAGCCTTTGACCCGTTTATAAACTTCTATCAATCTTGAGAAGGTATTAGTGGTATCCCTAACATGGGAAATTGCTTCCACACATTTGTAGATGTAGTATGGGTTACAGCTATTATAAATACCGCACATTTCAATGTCAGCACCAGCAAAACCATATTCTTTCAACAGAGAATGCATCCGAGCGATGATAAACTCACAAATCTTCTGATCCTCAATAACAAGCCTTAAATCAATTGCGAGCTTATGCTCTATTAGAATACGCAAAACACCTACAGCAGATCTTCGTAATGCATATGGGTCTTTAGAAGAAGTTGGCATAAGGCCAATGCCTATATAGCTTAATAAATTATCAATGCGGTCAGCAAGAGCAACAATTAACCCGCTTTTAGTTAACGGAAGAGATCCCCCTTCAGATTTTGGCAGGTAAGTCTCTTCAATTGCATGAGAGGTCTCTTGAGACTCTCCAAAATGGATAGCATAGTATTTACCCATTGTTCCCTGAAGCTCTGGAAATTCATAGACAACTTCAGAAACAAGGTCTGCTTTACAGTATAAGGGAGCATTTTTACAAATCTTGATTTTTAATATATCAGCGAGTGTATCGGACAATAAGCAAATCCTCTCCACTTTGTTATATAAAGATCCAAGTTTTGGATGCAGCACTACCTGGGAGAGTTTTTTGTTCCATAAATCAAAGGAACTTTTTAAATCTTTTTCAAATAGGAACAAACCATCTGAAAGTCTTGCCGTGAGGACATTTTCATAATTAGCGATCATCATATCTGTAGGCTTTTTATCTAATGCTACAATAAATTTTGTAGAAATTTTTCCATTTTCACCTCTCATAGGATAATATTTCTGATGATCGATCATTTCAGAGAAAATCAATTCTTCAGGAAGGCTGAGGAATTTCTTTTCAAACTCCCCAACAGCAAGGATTGGATATTCACTTAAAAATAGGACTTCAGAAGTGACTTTTTCCGAAGATACAACTTCACATTTTGCATCTTTTGAGATCTCTGTTAATTGCCTGTCAATAAACGCTTTTCTCTCTTTGATATCTACAAGGACTTTTCCTTTGGAAAGTTTGCTCACATACTCCGAAGGGTGGGAAATAGTTGCCATGCCCCCTTCCATTTGTCCATGAAGATGAACATTTTTTGAAGAAGAGACGCCCTCAATTTCAAGGTCGATTAGAGTTTTATGAAAAAGCACTGTTAAAGAGGTGATAGGCCTAGAAAATAAGACCCCCTCTTTACCCCAACGCATTTTTTTCGGGAATTTGATAGCAAGAATCATCTCTTTGAGATGTTGTTGTAATAAGGTCCCAACATAGAGTTTTTCTTTTTTTATCTTATAAACTAAACGATGCTCTTTTACTGCAATTCTTTTTTCTGCATCCAGTTGCTCTCTTGTAGAAATATTTAGCCCTATCGAATTAAAAAAGCCTTCCCCTTGCTTTGTGAGCACTCCAAACGCATCAAATGCAGCATCAATTAAGGGCCCTTTTTTCTCCGTCTCAACTTCTTGCGTATAGGTAGAGATGCCGTGCACAAGAACAGCTAAGCGCTTGGCAGTAGCAAATACATCCATTGTCTCAAAAGAGATGTTATGGGTAGTTAAAAAGGTTTCAAAGAGGGTTTGTAAAGAAGCGACAGCTGCTGCAATTGCGTTTGCAGGGAGGTGCTGTGTCCCGATTTCAAGTAAGAAGTCAGCATTATGTACAGAGATTTGCTCAACAGGATCTAAAGACCTTTGTTTTTTTGGAGGTTGATGCTGTAAAAGGGTAAACCCTGATTTTTCTCTAGCCTCGAGGTAGCATTTTGCAGCATTGCAGCAAAGGTCTCTAACGCGATGAATCATTGCAACACGGGCGGTAGTAGAAATAGCGCCGCGGGCCTCTAGCATATTAAAACTATGTGATGCCTCAATTGCCATATCATAGGCGGGAATAGGAAGACCCTTTTCAATCATCCTTTGAGATTCCTTTTCACATTCGTTGAATTTTTTCTCCCACATTTCGATAGAAGCTTCTTCGAAGTTATAGCGTGAGTATTCTTTTTCGGCGCTTAAAAAGACATCCCCGTAGGTCAAAGTGTCGTTATAAGCAAGGTCATAGACATTTGCTTGTTTTTGAAGGAACAAAGCGATCCTTTCAAGGCCATAGGCAATTTCAGCAGGGATTTCAGTAAGGGCAATGCCTCCAATTTGTTGGAAGTAGGTAAATTGAGTAATTTCCATTCCATCACACCAAACCTCCCAACCAAGGCCGGCAGCACCTTGAGTGGGGGATTCCCAATCATCGTGGACAAAGCGGATATCATGTTTAGAGAGATCAAAGCCGATTGCTTCAAGTGATTCCAAGTACAGCTGCTGCATATTATTTGGCGTAGGTTTCATCATCACCTGAAACTGATGGAATCTTTGTAGTCGATTGGGGTTTTCCCCATACCTACCGTCGGTTGGTCGTCTAGATATTTCTACATGGCATACGTTATACGGTTCAGGGCCAAGAGCTCTTAAAAAAGTTTCTGGGTTAAAGGTCCCAGCGCCAGTCTGCAAGTCATGACTCTGCTGGAGGATACAACCCTTTTCAGACCAAAAGTTTTGCAGATTTAGAAGTATTTTTTGAAATGTTGACATAGCAAAGAAGTATCACTTATTACGCAAAAAAACACAAGTCCGGAATGGGACATTTGTCCCAAACCCTACCAAAGGGGGAAGCCCCCTTTGGAAACCCAAAGTGCATTTTTTTATACAAAAAAAATGAAAATGAAAAGTAATGCACAAGTCTATGTCATTAAATAGAGCTTGCCTCTGAATATCTTTTGTATTCTTGGTCAAAGACATAATTATAGTTTTCATGCTGACCATAATAAGCATATAATTTAACCTTGGTATCCTTGTAATCTAGCTTGCTAGGATTGTATGCCTCAGAATTTTCTTTGTTAGATTCTTCAAAAAAATCTTTTAACTCTTGCTCTAAGGTATAGTTTTGATTTTGTAAAGATGCAATTCGAATTCCCCATAACTCTCTCTGAATAATTGTATTCCACGGTCCATTACTGATAGGGTATTTCATCGCAAAGAAAGCGCTCGCTACTGGTAATCGCTCAATCATTCTATAAACCGCATCCAGCGCTCTAGCTTCTTCTATATCCATTCCAAAATTAACAAATCGATCTACACGGTTTTTAGAAAATTCTTCCCAGACTTGAACAAAAGTTAAATCACAACTAAATATATCTCCAATTTGTTTTTGTTTCTCCTCTTCTAAGTCTTTCAATTGTGCTTTAAACTTTGCATCGAGGACAGCTCCTACTACAACACCAACAAGAAACACTCCTGCTATTACTCCAAGAATTAATGGAATAACAAAAGCCGCTGTCATCATAGCTAATGCAGCAACTAAAAAAACTACAGTTGCTACAGTGCAAAAAACATAAACAACTGTACACACCTTTTTCATTAACTTGGCTTGACTCACAATCCTTTCCTTTCGGAAATCATCAAACGATCCACTTATTTCTATTCCTTCACGTTTCTCATACGTTGATATATTTAATGGCATCGCCTTTCTCCTTAAGTTAATTAAATGAAATATAATTCTAATATTAAGAAATATTAAATCATAATAAAATCTGATCGTGTGTAGGCGTTTTTTAGAAATATTACCTTGGATGTGATGTATATGGAAGTAGGTATTTATTTGAGCATGAATGAGTTAAGTCGTTTGGAACCAATTATCAGGATTATCGAGAGAAAACACACATAACCTCTAAAAGGCATCCTTGGAAAAAGCATGCTAAAAAGACTTGTGACATGCTATAGATTTAACAAATCTGAATTTAGGTTTTTTCTCTGTGATCTCTAGCGAACTTTAGTTCGCAGGTGGTAAAAAACACCCCCATTATCAACATAAGTGACATTTTTTTTAAAAAATGTGCAGTAGATAGCTCTCCTTGCAAATGATTATTTAACCTGTCTGTCCTATATACAGATTAAATAATCATAGCACCTTCCTTTTGCCTTGCATAAACTTTTCTTTATAATTCTTTGAGTAGCAAATCTTTTTTGATATACTCTAGGTAATAAAATTCACTAATCCTAGGTTGGTTTGATCACTAAAAAGTTTCATTTCTATTTAACGCTGACAAGCACAGTTCATACAACAGCCAAAATTGCAGTAACAATTAAAACAATTTTAACAATTCTTTCTATCATCACACTATAATGGGGATTTTGCTTTGGAAGTACTGGATGCCCAGATTCGTTCTTATTATTCGTGTTAACATTAGTAGTTTGCATTAATTTTCCTCCTGTTTATTCACCGTTTTAAGTATTTTTTGCTTCTCTGATCGTTTTTAATCTTCCATCCTGTGCTCACACTCCAGAAGCAAAGGGGACTCTTCCGTCTGGTTGAAAATTCCTAATATAGAGCTCTGCTAAAATTGTTAATTCAGACTGAACCACTTTTTTAAGGTCTCCATATTCAAGGAAATTTAAGTTTATATTGTTATACGGAGTACCATTTTTCACTTGAGTATATATTTCCAAAAGCTTCTGAATTGATTCCTCGGTCATTTTAGAGTGGGTCAAGCGGATTCTTAATACTTTAAGAGAATCCTCTGGTGAAGAAACGCGAAAAGTGTTCCTGGGATACAAGCGAGTATTAGATTTACAATCTTTACAGCGTAGTTCTGGATCATTTGCCTCTTTTTCTTCCTTACCCTTTGCATCAGACTTTGCAATCAATACCCCTATTACTATCGCACCAATCAAAATTCCTCCAGCCATCAACCCGAGCATTAAAGGAGCCCATAAAGGCGCTGTCATTACACCTAATGCCGCACCTAAAAATAGCACTGCCCCTAATATGCACATAACTAGAGTGGCTATTAAAGCTTCACGATGTTTAGACCTATCATTTTCTTTTTTTCCTAACTGCAAAACAGGCCCTGGGCAATCCTTTACGTCTTGCTGTATCGGAAAACAGGTAGATCTAGTTTCTACATTTCCAGCCATATTTTCTCCTTATTTATGTACTAAATATTTTATTTATAAAGTAAGCTGGAATATCTTAAAAATGCTTTTTGAAAAGCAGGATCAAACCCATCTAACTTTCCATATATTTTTTCACAATACACTTTTATTTTTTCAATTTCTTTACCAAGATATTGAAAAAGCGGTAAGTCACTATACAAATCCTCTTCTAGAAGATTTGCAATACCCCCCGTTACTAGAGCACTGTTTGCAACCTTACATCTTTCTTCCCATAAGCGGATCTGATCCTCTTCACATAACTCTTCCCTGCTTTCCAGTAAGCAGTCTAAAATCGTCCACCCCTGATTTCTGATATGGCCTAGATAAAGCTCGATTTCTTCCTCAGAACATTTCATTACTTTTGGAGAAACTTTACTTACCTCAGATACTCCATCAACATCTTCATCGTCATCAGATACAGCAATAGCAGGTTCTTGCTTTTTATTGTTTGTTAGTGATTCAATAAAAGCCTTTACCTGTTTTGCAAAGCTCTCTCCATGAACAACAAGCCCAATCCCAACTCCTGCTACTATGAAAGCTACGCAACCAAAAAAAATCGGAAGCAACACCAATGACATTCCAATAAGCGCAATCACTGCACAAACTACTGCTGTTACTATACAAATAATTCCAGAAGTACAATAACAACGCACATTATCTAATCTTTCCTCCACCTCTATTTTATTTTTAGAAGTAATAAGCTCAATCACTAGTTTCAATTCAGACCTAAGGGTATCCATATTTAACATTATCCTTGTCCTTCATTGTAAAATCTCAACATAAAACTAACTTTTAGTTGCGATAGGTTTTATTATAATCAATTATAAATAAGATGAAGATTAATGTAAATTTTTTATTAATTTAAAATAATAATTATATAGAATTAGAATAATTATTGAGTCCCACTTGTTGCGGCAAAGATCCTATCTTGAAATTAATCGTCTTCCAAGATATCATGAAATCAAAAACATTTTTTTTAAATTATGGTAAGACAAGCCCCCCTAATCATTACTCTAAGCCGAGTAGCCCTTTGCCCAGTATTTCTCGTCATCTATTTATTCTATCAGAAGATGGGGATTCCACTTATTGCCCTCCCCTACATTTTGCTAAGTCTTGTCACCGTCTTAGAGCTAACCGACGTCTTCGACGGCCTTGTTGCTCGAAAAACCAATCAGGTAACCAATCTTGGAAAAATCATCGATCCAATGGCCGATAGTATCGTACGTCTATCTGTTCTTTTGACCTTTACCCAAGGGCTCATTCAACTGCCCATGTTGCTCACCCTCCTTTTTGTCTTTAGAGAAATCATCATCTCCACACTTCGCACCCTTTGCGCACTAAATGGACATGCCTTAGCCGCAAGACTTTCTGGCAAACTCAAGGCAATTTTTCAGGCGGTTGCTACAATCATCATCATCTTAATGATGATCCCCTATTCCTTAGGCTATATCAGCCTATTAATGCTTCAAACAGCTTCCCTCTGGATCATTACAGTCACCGCAGCCTATACCATTTTATCCGGACTAGAATACCTCTATATCCACAGAAATGATATTAAAGCCTCTATCCAACCACCTAAAACACTAGAAACTTGAATCTTAGATCTATATTAAATCAAGAATGACTCTGATGATTCGATACTTACCTACACTAATTACTTTAAGCCGTGTAGCCATTTGCCCTTTATTTCTTACCATTTATCTATTCTACAAGAAAATGGGAATCTCACTTGTTGCTCTTCCCTATATTTTGCTCAGTTTAATCATCCTAATAGAGTTAACCGACCTTTTTGACGGCTTTATTGCTAGAAAAACCCACCAAGTAACAAATCTTGGAAAAATCATCGACCCAATGGCTGATAGTATTGTACGCTTATCTATCCTTTTAACTTTTACCCAAGGGTTGATAAAGCTTCCAATCTTACTCATATTATTATTTGTCTTTAATGATTTCACTATTTCAACGCTGCGAACACTACATGCGCTAAATGGACATGCCTTAGCTGCAAGGCTTTCTGGAAAAATTAAAGCAGTTTTTTTAGCTACCTCTACTATCTTAATCATCTTAATGATGATCCCCTATTCCCTAGGCTATATCAGCCTATTAATGCTTCAGACAGCCTCCCTCTGGATCATTACAGTCACCGCTGCCTATACCATTTTATCCGGACTAGAATATCTCTATATCCACAGAAATGCTATTAAAGCCTCTATCCAACCAACATAAAACGCCAATGCTTCATAAGTCACTCGAATATAGCTAGTTAAAAAAACAAGTGCTTTAAATCATTATTTTAAGTTAAAATAATATCATCTTTAATTATGGAGTTAATAATAATGAAAATATACGATTATATCAATACTTCAGGACTTCAAAAGGTTGCAGAAGACTTTTTAAATGTAGGCCTTGGTGATACTTACAATATTTATTCAAATACTACCCCTGTAAGAGAGCAGCGCTTGAAGGGTAGAGTGACCTTTCTTCAAGGAGTACATATAGTTGGTCTTATTTTTGCTTCTATTGCTACTATCATTTTTCTCATCATTCGAGAAGTAGGTAGAGCAAATATGAGGAACGTAGATATTCAACAAATACAATGGGTACTAGAAGAACCCAGATATAACGATTATGAAAAACCTATCAATAGTAGCTTTAGCGCATTTATGATGAAATGTGAGAACGAAAAATCTCCTTATGATAAATTTAAAGATGCAGACTACTGCAGTAAATTACATACTTTCGTAAATGGCCATAACACATGCGCTCAAAATGAAAAAGCTGCATCCATCATACTCAATATTTTTGAAAATATAAGAATTATGATTGCAAACAATGCAGAAGATGCACATTACCCAATTGATAAAGATGAGATTAATGTTGCTATTGACTCTTTAAATAAATTAGCAGAAATAATGAAGAGTAAAGTTGCTGAAAATGAGAATCTAAACAGTGATTCTTGTAAAAAACTTACTTCTCAAACTTTTGATTCTCTCTCACAAAGCATTTCAACCCCAAAAAAAGTTGAATACGAAGAGTTTATTACCATGCCTATTGAGGCTCAAATTTCTGTACTAAAAGAGATGGTTAATTCAACAGATAGAAATACCCTTTTAAAAGCAAAAATCTATCTAGAAGGCATCGAAGGCAATATTTCAGAAATAAATGCATTAATAGAAACCCTTAAGACCAATAATGAGAACAAGGGCTTTTACCTTGCCTGTATTAGAGAAATGCAATTCTTATCTTCTGAAGAATTCTAAGCGGTCAATCAGGAATTTTTTACTTTCTTTCCAAAAATCATGAGAGTTTTAGACCAAAGGGCAATAAATGGCGTGAGGATAAATCCTGGAACAAAAGAAAACATCCCAATCAGTTTCCAAGGACCACCAATTAGCCAAAATGGCCGCAGCATTGCATTTCCCTTAATCCACACTCTTTGTCCTTCTAAGATGATCATCTTGGTCTTCTTCTTTCTCAAAAAGGCGTAATTCCCTTGAAAAATCAATTTTGCCTTCTTCCCATCAAGAGATGAGATCATAAACATTTTTTTTGCATTGAGGGATTCAATTTTTTTCACCACTTGTTTGCATGCAGGGCAGCTTATATCGTAAAATAATCGTTTCATCGTTTCTCCGTTGGTTTTAATATATTCTTCTTATTCTTTTTCATATCATCAAATTCTTTTGCTAAAGCAAAGCTTTCTTCTTCAGTAAGATTTCCCGCCTGGATCCGTTTTTTAATATCATTGGTTTGTTTAATCGATTCTCTGTCAATGAGCCTCTGACAAAGAGCCAAGACCCCATCTTCGGGTTGCAAAATATTCATTCTTTTAGATTTGAGCCCCTCTAAAAAGTAAATATCCTCCTCTTCCAAAAATACCCCTAAATTCAGCAAATCGATCGTCTTTTTCTCTTCGTGGAGCATTTTTGCTATTTCATAGATACGAGCAATTTTTAAATCATTAATAAAGGTAACTTCAACATTCTCCATGATAATATCAATCAGCTTCGGATCCTCTAGCAACAATAGCCATCTAATCATATCACATTCTAATGGATCAATCACACGCTGAGGTAAAGGCGCAGCCTGTTTTTCAGGTTTTTTCGAAGTCACAATATATTTTTCTGGGACATTGATAAGGCGAGCTAAAGCCTTTTCCCCTTCATGGATCATCAAGGGGTGTTTCCATTCCTCTATCTTCTTTTTGACATTTGCAACCAATGCATTTTTTCCAGCAGGTGTATCTGCCTTCCCATCCTTAGTAAGGATTTTTACTAAAAAACTTAAGTAATCCACTTTCCCTACTAGTAATTTTTCAAAAGCCTCTTTTCCATATTCTACCAGAAACGTGTCAGGATCTATCCCTTCGGCAAAACTACAGACAAAAACTTCAATCCCTTCCATTTGGAATAATTGACCTACTTTGATTGCTGAAGTTCTTCCCGCCTCATCACTATCAAAACAAACAACCACTTCACTTACACCAAGTTTCATGAGCTCTTGAATATGTTCTTCCCCAAATGCTGTTCCTTGCGATGCTACAACATAATCAAACCCCTCAAAAATCAATCGGAGTGCATCAATTTGCCCTTCTACAATAATCACCTTTCCAGTTTTGGCAATCTTTCGTCTGCTATAGTTTAATCCAAACAAGGTACGTGACTTTTTAAAAATAACAGTTTCCCTTGTATTCACATATTTTCCGCCAAAAACCGCCTCATCGATTTTTCTACCTGAAAATCCAATGACATGTCCCACTCCATCGTGAATTGGAAACATAATTCTTTCAGCAAAAAATGGCCTCTTTGTGTTTTCTGAGTAAATCCCAACTTTTACCAAGTTTTCATCAGAAAACTTTTCACTCTGGTAAAAAGTCTTTTGAAACTGCTCCCCTTTTGGGGCATATCCAATTTTAAATTGTTTGATAAAGTCTTCAGAAATCCCACGCTTAAATAAATACTCTAAGGCATGCTTCCCCTCTTCGCTATAAAGCAAATGAAAGTGAAAGAAATTCATCACTTGTTCGTTTATTGCAAACAAATCTCGTTTATTATCATGAAAGACTTCCTTACTCCCGGTGTATTCCAAAGAAATGGCATACTTATTTGCCAAATACTCCACAGCTTCACTAAATGTCACCCCTAAAAAATTCATCAAAAAAGCAATAGCATCACCATGGGCACCACAGCCAAAGCAGTGATAGTGACTATCCCCCGTGGAAACAGTAAAAGAGGGAGATTTCTCATTGTGGAACGGGCACAAAGCCTTAATCTTTCCACCAGCTCGTTTAAGCTCAATGTGCGACCCTACAATTTCTGCAAGGTCAATTCTTTCTCTTAATCTTTCTAAGCAATCTTTTGTCAATAAAGGCATGAGCTCATATTACCAAAAAAATGTGCAAAAGTCTATCCGATTTTTCTTTAACAAAAACTAATATTACTATATAGTAGCAGGTTATGGGCACTATGGATTCAAATGGCTTTAAAAGATATGTATATGCAATTCCAAAAACAGAACCATGTCCTTTAGCAAGGCGTGTTTCTTTTCCTGAAGAGCATCCCCTAAGCCCAGAGAAAATTCTATCAGAAATTTTAATGGATTTAGAGACTTTATATGCCACTTCTAACGATTATGAAATAAAAAAATGGATGGCAAAGATGTTTCCATTAGTAGATCTCTTGAAAGACCTCCAAGAAGCCTTTAAGTCCGATAATTCTGATGCTCGAAAAATATGGTTAGAAATGACGATAAGAAAGATTCAAGATCGCAGGAAGAATAAAGCCAACCACCCAGCAAATCCCGCCCTTAAAACTCTTATCAATAAGGTTAAAGGCTCATGATAGATCTTCAAAAAGAACTCACTCCCATGATGAAACAATGGAGTGAATGTAAAAAAGAGGCAAAAGAGGCCCTCCTTCTCTTTCGATTGGGAGACTTTTACGAGGCTTTTTATGAAGATGCCGAAAAACTTTCTCAAACATTAATGATCACCTTCACAAAACGGGGAAATATTCCCATGGCTGGGATCCCTGTACAATCATTAGACAATACCCTTGAAAAATTAATTGATAGCGGTCTCACCGTTGCTATTGCCGAGCAAATGGAGCTGCCTGCTGACGGTAAGGGAATTGTAGGACGAAAAGTCACCAAAATAGTAACACCATCGACATTTACCAGCAGAAAGGATCAAAATTCTGGGTCAAATACATTCTTATTATCGATCTCTTTTTTAAATCAATCCTATGCAATTTCCTACACCGATACCTCCACAGCAGAGTTTTTCTTCTCAAGTTTTACTGAAGGAGATAAAATGGTAGAGGAGATTTTAAGAATTGCTCCCAAAGAGGTCTTAATCTCTTCAAAACTTGCTGAAAGTGCCCCTCTTTTTTTAAGACGCCTCAAGGGGGAGATGAATGCAAAGTACATCTCTATAGATCCATTTTATTTTGACCATCAAATGTGTGTAGAAAAACTACACAAGCATTTAAAAGTCTCCTCTCTAGATGGCTTTGGCTTAAAAGGGGAGATCTCTTCTATCAATGCCTGTGGCTCCCTTATCACCTATTTAGCAAATGACATTTTTTTCGATGTTAGCGTGATTACATCTATTAAAAAACGGGATACCACAAAAAGTCTTTTGTTAGACCACAGCACTTTAGCTCATCTAGAAATTTTTAATAGCCCCTCTGGAACCTCCCTATTTAAGACGATCAATTTCACCAAAACTGCGATGGGAGAGCGCCTTTTAAAAAACGCCTTATTTTATCCACTCACCAATAAAGATAGCATCATCCTCAGACAAAATCATGTCAAAGAACTTCTAGAGCGCTCCATAGATCTTAGCGAACCTCTTTCACATATAAAAGACATTGAAAGATTGATGACAAAAATTGCTCGAAAAAACCCCTCTCCCCTTGACCTGATTCTCCTAGCAACTTCTTTAGAGAGACTTCCAAAAATCATTACTACCCTCCTTGGATCCTTATCTTCTCTAACCAAATTCTACAAAGAACTCTCATTAACTAAACAGATTTTAGACACCCTCTTTTTGGATGAGTCAGACTATTTCATCGCAAAAGGGGTCAATGAGCAGCTTGATCGACTCAAGTCTATGGAAAAAGAGTCTGTATCACACCTAAAAGCCTATGAAGATCGTTGCAAAGATTCCCTTGGGATCAAAACATTAAAAGTAGGGCACAGCAGATCCTTTGGCTACTATATTGAGGTGTCACAAAAATCTACTCATCTTATCCCCCCCTCCTACCAACGTAAGCAGACACTTGTCAATTGCGAGCGCTTTGTGACGGAGGAATTAGCAAAGCTTGAGCATGAAATTATAACGGCAAAAGAACAAGCTCTACATATTGAGCAGGAAGAATTAGAAAAACTCACCAATCTTATTATTTCCCATAGAGCAAAGATTTTACAAGCTGCAAAACTCATTGCAAAAATCGACTTTATCCATTCATTGAAAACAGTAGCCCTTTCTAGAGGGTACATTTGCCCTGAGATTACTGATCAAAATAGTATCAATATCATCGAAGGGGCACACCCCATCTTACTAAAAACAATGAAGCGTGGACAATTCATCCCTAATGATATTCAATTTAATCAAGAAAGGCGGCTTTTACTCTTAACAGGCCCTAACATGGCTGGTAAATCTACCTATATTAAATCTGTAGCCCTCCTCTCCATCCTTTCTCAAATTGGCTCTTTTATCCCTGCAAAATCTGCACAGATGGGTATTGTAGATAAAATCTTCACAAGAATCGGAGCTCTTGATGACCTCCAGCGGGGCCAATCCACCTTTATGGTTGAGATGAGCGAAACGGCCAACATCCTACGTAACGCTACTTCTAAATCACTAATTATTCTTGATGAAATTGGAAGAGGGACAAGTACCTTTGACGGTGTCGCCCTTGCCAAAAGTATTGCTACCTATATCACAAAGGAAATTCAAGCAAAAACACTTTTTGCAACTCATTACCTAGAACTTACCTCTCTTGCTAAAGAGTTAGATGGGGTAAAAAATATCCGATCTGCTGTATCTGAGCAGGGCGATACCATCACCTTTCTACACAAAATAGAGGAGGGAGAAGCTGATCAAAGTTATGGGATATTTGTAGGGGAGCTTGCGGGCCTTCCACGCCGTGTGATTTTAGATGCCAAAAATCACCTCATGGCTCTTACAGAGGGTGTTGAGGCTCCTAAAAAAAAGAAACCTATCGCAAAACAATATACCCTATTTACAGAAGAGCCAAAAGATCCTATTATTGCTGAAATCGAAACAATAGATGTAGATCATCTTACACCCTTTGAAGCATTACAAAAATTGATCCAATGGAAAAAAAGCCTCTCTTAACTTCCCCTTTCCTTGACAATATGCCCAGCAAATGTGGTGTATATCTCATGCGCGATAAAGATCAAAAAATTCTTTATATAGGAAAGGCGATCGATATAAAAAACCGGATGAAAAGCTATCACTCTGGACGGGAAGATTCGCGGCTCCAAATTCCCTTTCTCCTTGAAAAAGTGCACTCCATCGACACCTTTATCACCTTTACTGAAAAAGAGGCGTTGATTTTAGAAAACACTTTAATCAAAAAGCACAAACCTAAATATAATATCCTTTTAAAAGATGATAAGAACTACTCCTGCTTAGCAATTCATAAAGATAGCGACTATCCAAGGATCTCCTTTGAGCGTTACCCTATGAAAAATGACCAGGGGGTTATTTTATCTAAGCCCTATACTAGCAGTCTCACTGCTAAAACACATTTTGAGATCATAAGAAGGGTCTTTCATCTTAGGTCATGTTCTGATAAGGAGTTTAACAGTAGAACAAGGCCATGCATCCTTCATACCATTGATAAATGTAGCGCCCCTTGTATGCAAAAAATTTCTAAAAAGGACTACAATGATGCTGTTCATGGCGCAAAAATTTATATCACAGGTGATAGCGCTCTAGTTTCAAGCTATCTTAAAGAAGAGATCTCTTCTGCTTCTAAAAAACTTTTATTTGAAAAGGCAGGTCATTATCATAAAATGCTCCTTGCCATCACAAAAAAACAAGCCGTCACAGTCACTGCCAAAGAAAATATCGATGTTCTTGCAGTCATTCAAAGGTCTGGATTCTGCATTATTTACAAATTGGTCTTTAGAAACAAACTTCTAGTTGATGGGACACATTTTTCCTTTTCAAACATTGCAAGCGACACAACAACGACTTTATCAGCATTCATCCTACAACACTACGAAACTGTTGTTGATAAACCTAAGCATATCTACACCCCTGAAGAATTAAGCGATGCAAAAGATATTGGATCCCTTATCGGTTGTAAGATCTCCTCCCCTAAAATTGGAGAAAATAGCAAAATTCTAGCCCTTGCCTTAGAAAATGCAAAAGAAATCTTAGAGCGTGAATGTGAGATGAATGAATCTTCTGACAATATTTTAGTAGAACTTAAAGAAAAACTATCTCTAAAAAAAGTCCCTGTGATCATTGAATGTATCGATACCTCCTGCTTGGGTGGAAAGGATTCTGTAGCAGCAGTTGTTGTCTTTAAAAATGGACGTCCTGACAGATCTTTATACAGAAACTACCATATCAATATTGCTGCGTATGGAGATGACCTTACCTTAATGAAAGAGACAATTCGCAGAAGGTACAGCAAACTAGAGAACCTTCCTGACCTAATTCTTATTGATGGTGGAAAAGGGCAACTTGGAGTACTGGAAAATATCCTTCTAGAATTAGATATTATCGATGTAGAGATCGCAGCCCTTGCCAAGGAGGATAGCCGCCATGATAAAGGCCTTACTAAAGAGCGTATCTTTAGACCAAAAAACCCTGAGGCTATCACTTTTGATAGACATAGCGAACTTTTATTTCTATTGCAAAACATTCGTGATGAAGCCCATAGAAGAGCAATCACTTTTCATCGGAAGAAAAAGACAAAGGCCTCTATCACCTCTATTCTGGACACTATTCAAGGGATTGGCCCTAAAAAGAAAGCGTTGCTACTCAAGACTTTAGGCTCTGTTGCAGCCATCAAAGGGTCCAGTGATGAAGAGATTTTATCTATAAAGGGGATCTCTAAATCAGATCTTAAAAATCTTCGAGAGTTCCTTTGATTAAAATTGCTTATTTATGATATAATTATATATTAAAAGGATAAATATGACTATATCAACAGATTACACTAAAGAAGAAACTAAATTTTTTAATGAAAATCAGTTGGTTTTAGCCGCTTTTTGTCCATGTGATAAAAATTGGGAAAAGGATTCTTTTACTGCCCATCCACTCCTTGCCTCTGTTGCTCTCAGGGTCGTATTTGCTATTGTTGCTTTTATCATTTTTCCTATCATCATCGCTCTGTTGGCGAAGAAATGTACTATTGATGGACACAATTATTCAGGTTTCAAGATAGCACAGGTTTTTGCTTACAAAGACTTATTTACTCCGATAGCTATGCGTAATGGATTGCCAAATCTTGGCGCTAGTTGCTATATAAATACATGCATTCAGCTCCTAGCTAGTTTAGACCCTTTAGCTGAATGTCTGAGCAATGGTACAGAGACATCTACTCTAAAAGAACCTTTATTTGCTCTAGTAGATGCTCTAAAGAATCCAGAGACAGATAGCAGTGTCACAAAAAAATTAGTAAAAGATTTTCGCAGTGAATTAATGAAGTCAGATTGGAATAAGGGTAATAGAGGCGGTATCTTTGGAACTCATGACATGTTAGAGCTACTTGGCTTTTTAGCTAACGAATTTGGTGTAGAGATATCAAATGTAATCAATGGGTTTAATAATCCCGAGTACAGTAGACAAAATCTAGAGATTTCGCATTTGCCCACCCCTACATTATCACATTTTATGATAACTATTGATCAGCCTAATAAGCTATTTATACCTCCCTCTGAGGTAAAGTTTGGAGAAGATACCTTTAAACTAAGTGCTGTAGTAAGAATACCTGGTAGCAATCACTATGTATTTTTTGAACCATTGCCTAATGGTCGATTCGGTGTTAACTATGATGACTCTTTTAGAATTTGTGGAACAAATATGAGTGAGGCTCGCGCTCTTTTCTATACAAAAATTAAATAGTAAATTCTTAAATATAAAGGACTTATGACTTGCAAACAAGTTTTTAGGCTTATCTCTTGAATAGAATTTAAATATAAATATTATCCATATTAACTTAACAGTAAACAAACAATAGGCTTATTTTGACCCAGTCCGCTAGCCCAAATCCATTAAATGCCAATAGCTTATATCACCAACCTGTTGTACCAACAACAGGTACAAGCTGGAAACAAATAGAAAGTAGAGATCCATTAATACCTCCAAGGCTTTCCACTGTTGCCCTAAATGCCATAAAAGTAAGCAAGGAAGCTAAAATTGCTCATCAAATAAAAAGAGATGGCCTTGTAAGTAAACACTACGATCAGATAGTGCGTGAACATCCAAATATTAGTGAAAAGGGCGCGATGGCTATAGCAAATCAACGGGCTTCCTTAGATTTGACTAAATCAAATGCAAAAGTTACAGTTGCACGTAACGGATTGCCCAATCTTGGTAATAGCTGTTATTTAAATACTTGCGTTCAACTCCTTGCAAGTTCGGATTCTTTAACCAATTGTCTAAAAAATGGAAAAAAAGCTTCCCCGCTCCGGGAGCCTTTGTTTACCCTAATAGCGGCTCTAAAAAATCCAGCGACCCCTAAAGAAACCACCAATAGATTAGTAAAAGAATTTCGCGCAGAATTAATGAAGTCTGACTGGAATACTGGGGCAAGAAAAGGTGAGACTTCACAAAATGACACCATGGATTTATTGGGATTTCTAGACAATGCATTTGGATCAAATTTACTTGATCATTCTAAAATAACTAAAGATGGTGTGATATTTGTGTCAAGTCTTGCAATGTTGAGACCTAAAATCATAAGTAAGCATCTAAACCATCTTCAGAAAAATGAGGGCTATAGCTTTACTGGATCATCTCTTATGGTAACTATTGAACGTCCAGATAAAAATTTTACACCTGAATCTGAGATAACAATTGGAGAAGATACCTATATTTTAAGTTCTGTAGTAAGACGACCTAACGCCAATAACTATGTGCTTAATGTGAAAG
>CAMDFS010000006.1 GCA_945897715.1 Chlamydia trachomatis | reverse complement strand
AGGATAAATTAGAGGAATTAGGTATTTTTGGCGAAGCGATGAGAGAGCTTCGTGAGAATGGAAAAGTAACAGTTGATGGCAAAATCATCCATGCCGAAGAGGTAAGTTATGTGAGAACAGGCGATAGCTTTGCCTACATTTCTGATACACGACTATGCCCAGGAGCTCTAAAAATTGCAAAAGATGCCACAATGCTATTATCAGAAAGCACATACCTAGATGAGGCAAAAGAAATGGCGGATAAACATCGCCATTTAACAGCAAAACAAGCAGCTCAAATTGCTAAAGATGCAAATGCAAAAATGCTTATCCTTACACATTTTTCTGCAAGATATTTAGACGCCTCTCTTTTTAAAATAGAGGCATGTGAAATTTTTAGCAATACCTATGTTGCTGAGGATCTTAAGAAATTTGCCTTTGAAAAAAGTCTTTAAGCAGCAAGATCCTTATAAATAACCATCAAATCATCCAAAAGTACTTCTGAGGAGATGCTATCTTTGATGAGGTTATGCATAATAGACTTAATAGAGGTAATTGACCCATCATATTTCAGTCTATCAGCAGCAATGATTAAGGAACAACTCTCTTTATTTGTTGAACTTGCGTAAAGAGGTGTCTCTATAAGATTTTTAATAATACGAGCATTATATAAGACTGACTCATCAAGATGCTCTTTCTGAAGGAGTTCTTTAGAAAAATGATGTAAATCCCAGATCTTTTCAGCAAATTTTAAAAACTCTGTATTGTTTACAAACTCTTCACCAATCTGTGCTTTATCTATTAAGGAGTTGGTAAGATTGATAAATGACTTAATTTCTCTTTGTAAGTACTTTACGTGTTCATCTGACATAAGATAACCCCTTAGTTGGTTGCTATAAGGCTAAACCTATGTCACGATAGACTTTTCTGCAACCATTTTTCTTATGCAATTAGAGAGGATCGCAAAAGCTGTGGCAACATTTAAAGAATTTTTATTGCCATACAGCGGTATCTGAATAAAATGATCTGCCTTTTCAAGAGTTTCATCACTTAATCCATATTGTTCATTCCCAAATAGTAAAGTAAAGCTCTTTGGGAAGATAAAGGTATTACAATCTTCTCCAGCTGGAATGGTCTCCACGGCAATTAAAGGCCGTTTTAAATGTAAGCAGTCATCTATGGTATGAATCTGAATCACTTGCTCAGCCCCCATTGCAGTCTTTTGAATTTTTTTAAGAGCAGAGGGGGGAAGGGATTTGGAGACAAAAACAGTTCCTAGTCGAAATGCTTCCACAGTTCTTAAAATAGCCCCAATATTATGCATAGATCGAAGGTTTTCTAAGTAGATATCAATCTCAAGAGGGGGAATGCTTGATTCTTGATCTTTTTTAGAAACCTTATATTGTAAAGAAAAGGGGATTAAAGCAAGAGTCTCATGCAAATGAATCCGGTCTAAAAGGTGTTTTTCATCCCACTGTAACGGAGAAAGAGATAGCAGCTCCTCATAAGGTTGATAAAAAGAGAGATCTTTGTTACTTTCAAAGATCTCTTTTAGAAGGATTGCTGCGTGCTTATGTTTTTGTTTCTCTGTAAGAGATAAAAACTTCTTATTTGGCAGTATGCTCACAAGACTTTATGTACTCCTCTAACGGTCCATCAAACTTATGAATCCCATCTTTCTCAATAGAGATGATCCGTGTTGCCACGTTATCAATTAAGTCTCTATCGTGAGAGGCAAACACAACAGTCCCTGAGAAATTTTTTAAGCCTGTTCCAAGTGCAGATACTGACTCCAAGTCAAGGTGGTTATTAGGCTCATCTAAAATCAATGTGTTAAATGTATTTAAAATAAGGCCAGCAAGAATTACCCTTGCTGTCTCTCCACCAGAAAGCTTTGAAATTCCTTTGAAAGCATCATCACCAGGAAATAAAAGTTTTCCTAGCGCAGAACGGATTTCCTGCTCATGAGCATTTGCTTTTTGTGTACGTAAAAAATCTAAGATCGGGAGATTAGATTTTTTATCAATAATCTCTTCATGCAGCTGTGGGAAATATCCATACATTGTCTGATGCCCTTGTGTAATTTCACCCTCTGTTGGCGGAGTAATCCCTGCAATCAACTTCAAAAGGGTAGTTTTACCCATTCCGTTATTTCCGATGATTGCAATCTTATCTCCACGATTCACTTCATAAGAGAAGTTTTCGATCACATGATTATCACCATAGGACTTAGAGACTTTCTTGAGTTTATAGGTGATTGCTCCAGAATTTCTCTCTGGATTTTGAAAACAAATGTAAGGTCTCATAATATTTGATTTTTTCATTTCTTGCGGCTGTAACTTCTCGATCTCTTTTACACGAGATTGCGCCTGTGATGCTCTTGTCCCTGATCCAAATTTTGCAACAAATTGCTTTAATTGCTCTGCCTTCTTCTCTTTAGTCTTGTTTTCTGCATCTACTCGTGATCTAACTTCAGATTTAGCCACCACCATTTCATCATAGTTACCATGGTAATTAATAATAGTTTCATAGTCGATGTCTGCAATACAAGTACACACTGCGTTTAGAAAATGTCTATCGTGAGAAACAACAATTAATGTCCCATCAAAAGCTTTTAAGAAAGTCTCAAGCCAACGAATTGCTTCTAAATCAAGGTGGTTGGTAGGCTCATCAAGAAGCAAAGCTTCTGGACTACCATACAAAGCTTGGCAAAGAAGAACTCTAAATTGCATATCGTTTGGAAGCTTATCCATCTTAGCATCGTAATTCTCTGTGGAAATTCCCATCCCTTCTAAAAGAACTTCAGCATCAGATCCTGCTGTATACCCATTTTCTTCACCAACAATCTCTTCAAGCTCAGCAAGTCTCATCCCAGCAGCATCAGTAATTTCTTCTTCATAGAGCCTATCCTGCTCCTTCATTGCTGCCCAAAGGCGCTTATTCCCCATGATAACTACATCACGAACGATGTTTTCTTTAAACTCGGCAATATCTTGTTTTAAAAAACCCACTTTCTTAGGCAAGCTTACAATCCCTGAGGTAGCATCTTCAAGGCCCATCATGATTTTCATCATAGTAGATTTTCCTGCTCCATTTGGACCAGTTAAACCATACCTTTCATGTGAGTTAAATGAGGCTGAAACATTCTCAAATAGGATCCGCGCTCCAAGTTTCTTTGTAATTTTGTCTAGTATTATCATAATAGTCTCCTTTTCGAGGTAGTATAGCATGAGTGGGGGGTTCCTGGCAAGAACCTCTTGTTTAACAGTTGAAATAACTTTTATTACTATTTCAAATAATGCTCTATATGCTAGCATGATGACATGGAAAAAATATATATAGATACATTTATAGAGTATCTAGAGAATATAAAAGGGGCGTCGGAGCACACGATTCGAAATTATACCATTGATTTGATGGCCCTTTTAGAGTTTTTAGGGGGAAGGGAAGCAACAGCTGCAACTATTCGGGAGTTTTTAGGGTATCTTCATGGATTAGGCAAGAATAAAAGCTCTATTGCTCGGACATTATCTGCCATTCGCTCTTGCTATACTTTTTTGCAAAGGGAAAAGATCATTAAAGAAAATCCTGCAATCAATTTGCAAACGCCGAAAAGTATTCGTAAAATTCCAATGATTCTCGATATTGATGAAATCAAACTGTTTATGGGCACTCCAAAAAATGATACTTACCTAGGGCTTCGGGATCAACTCATCATTGAGCTTTTTTATAGTTCTGGGATCAGACTTTCAGAGCTTGTTGCATTAAATAGAAAAAATTTTTACCCCGGGGATCATGTCATCAAAGTCTTTGGAAAAGGGAAGAAGGAGCGCATGGTTCCACTTACAAAAAGATGTTGCAAAATGATTGGTGAATATATTGGTCACCAAAAGCGATTCAAACAGATAGAACAACATCTTCCTGAATTTGATAAAGAAGCGATTTTTTTAAATTGCTTTGGAGAGCGCATCTCGCCCCGCTCTGTAGACCGTCTTTTTTTTACCTACCAACAGCAAGCTAATATCGCAAAAAAAATCACCCCTCACACCCTTCGCCATAGCATCGCCACACATTTACTTGAACGGGGAATGGATTTGCGATCTATACAGGAAATATTAGGGCATACATCTATTGCCACTACTACAATTTATACTCAAGTGTCTGCCACCTTAAAGACTAAAACATATCAAAATTCACACCCGTATGCAAAAAGTGTAGAGGAGGTGTAAGCCGGGTTCTGTAATACTCTTTTCCTAAGAAAAGGGTATTTTCAATCATTCATCTAGGGGTAGCATTGCTGCTTCCCTCAAGCGACTCTCCGAAGTTTTAAAGGCGACAACCTTTTGCTTTTTGGCAAAAAACTTCTTGTCTTGCTTTAGATAGGGTTTGCATCTTCTCGAACCTCTCAATTCGATGACTCTTATCCTAAATAAGAGATTTTCATTCTGTCCACCAAAAGGTGGCGATTTGTTTTCTGTTGCACTTTCCGTAGCCTTGCGGCCCCCAGGCTTTCCCTGGTATCTCTGTCTATAAAGCCCAGACTTTCCTCTTTGTAGGAACTCTTTTAAGTTCACAAAGCGATTGATTCTCCTCTACGAGTGGGTAATGACCTTTGCGAAACTATGAGGGTGTTGCTTTACGGCGACGACGACGAACAACTTTCCCATCAGAATCTCCCTCAGGATCATCTCCTGCCCAGTAATGAATTCTTGAGCAGTGATCACAAAATACAATATTCTCTTTTCTGCGCACAAGTAACTCATGTTGAGCAGTAAGAGCAATATGACATCCTTGACAAATTCTGTTTTCTACAGGAACAAGTACTCGATCCTTCTTATTTCGAAGAAGTTTCTCATATATTTCAAGGATCGCTTGAGGGGCAACTTTTGCTAAAACATCTCTTTCAGCTTTAAGTTGTCTCCCTTCATCATTAATTTTAATAATTGTCTCAAGAATATCTTTTTTAAGGGTGATATTATTCTTTTCTGACAATTTTAAGGCCTCTTTTGTCTTCTCAAAAACCTCTTCTTCAATACTCTTTTGGTCTACAAGAATGCACAGCTCATGTTCTAAATGACTTTTTTCCTTCTCTTGTGAACTGATCTCTTTTGTCAGAGCATTAAACTCATCAATTTTTTTAATGGACGATTGGTGGCTTTCTAATTTTTTAATAGTACGAGTACACTCTTCAATTTGCTTTTCAAAAAGTTCAATAGAGCCATTGATTTCTTTTAACTCATCATCTTTATCGTCTAATTGCCCTAGCAACTCCTTGTGAATTGCGATAATTTCTGAGAGCTCGTCTGTTCGAGCCTTCTTCATTTGCATCAACCTGATCATCTTAATGTCAAGCTCTTGAATTGAAAGGATGTCTTGTAAAGATTCTTGCATGGTCTATCTCTTTTGGATGATTGAAAAATATTAAGTATTCTACCCCAATTAGGCATTAAAGGTAAAGAGAATTGTCTTTCTTTTTTTTTCAAAATGTCCTACCCTCTCTGCAAGTTCCAAAACAAGGGGTGTCTTATGTTAAAAAGCATTTTAGAAAGAAAAGATTTACATACGCTTTCGGTAGAATCTATCGCTTACCTTGCCGTAATGGAAGTATTAGAAAAGCAAGATCCACTCCTAGTAAAAAGTTTAAAAAAAGAATTGTCGGATCAAAGAACTTCTTTAAAACTTATCGCCTCGGAAAACTATTCTTCTATTCCAGTGCAGCTTGCTATGGGAAATTTTTTAACAGATAAATATGCCGAAGGGCATCCATTCCATCGTTTTTATGCAGGGTGTGATAACGTAGATGCTATTGAATCTAGAGCGGTTGAGAAGTTAAAAGAATTGTTTCATTCTGAGCATGCGTATGTACAGCCACATTCTGGGGCAGATGCAAACCTCATCGCATATTGGGCAATACTCATTAAAAGAATTGAGACTCCATTTGTAGAAGCTTTAGGAAAAAAGAGTGTAAATGAGCTTTCTAATGCTGAATATGAAGAGGTGAGGGAAAAATTTGCAAATCAAAAAATGCTCGGTATGTCTTTAGATGCTGGAGGGCACTTAACTCATGGAAGTAGAGTGAATTTCTCTTCAAAAATGATGAAGGCTGTATCTTACGGTGTAGATGCTAAGACTGGATTAATTGACTACGTCAAATTAAGAGAGCAAGCAATCATGGAAAAGCCTGCGATTTTAATCGCGGGGTATTCTGCCTATCCTCGCTTGATCGATTTTTCCATCATGAGAGAAATTGCCGATATATGCGGTGCAACTCTTCTTGTGGATATGGCCCATTTTTCAGGCCTTGTAGCAGGCAAACAGCTAAAGGGTAAGTTTAACCCAGTAGAATATGCCGATGTAATCACTTCCACGACACATAAAACTCTTCGAGGACCTCGTGGAGGATTTATCTTATGCAAGAAAGAATTTGCCCCTTTTATTGATAAAGGTTGTCCTTATGCTATCGGTGGTCCCTTACCTCATATCATCGCAGCAAAATCCCTTGCCTTTGGGGAGTGTTTAGAGCCTTCTTTTGAAGAATATGCAGCAAACATCATAAAAAATGCAAAAGCAATGGCAGCTCATTTTCTTAAGAGGGGAGTTGAGTTGATTTCAGGGGGGACTGACAACCATCTAGTCTTACTTAACGTTTTTAAAAGCTTTAGTTTAACAGGAAGAGCCTCCGAGACCCTCCTTTCACGATGTGGAATCACGGTGAATCGAAATTCGGTGCCAATGGATGCAAATGGTCCTTGGTATACTTCCGGCATTAGATTAGGCGTTGCAGCCCTTACTACACGTGGGATGAAAGAGGCAGAGATGGAAATTATTGTCGATATCATCGTCGACCTTCTAAAAGCAGCAAAAGCTACAGTGGAGATAGAAACAAAAGTAGTAAGTAAAGCAAATGTAGATATATCTGTTGAAATGATCAAAAAAACAAAAGATCGAGTGGAAGCTCTCCTTAAAAATTTTCCATTGTATCCTGAAATAGTGTTTTAATTTATTGGATGAATGAATTATACTGAAAAATTAAAAGAGAGGATCAAATGAGCCATAGTAAAGTTGAAGACAAAGAACCAGTAAGCCCTGGTCTGGAAAGTAAAATTCAAGAGATGTTAGTCTCTAAAAGAAGGATTTTTCTCTCCGCAGCGGTGGATGAAAAGACGGCCAAAGAGGTCATTGCCATGGCATGGTATTTAGATCATGTAGATCCAACTAAGCCTATCTTACTTGTGATTAACTCCCCAGGTGGATCAGTAGATTCAGGATTTGCAATTTGGGATCAGTTTAGAATGTTAAACTGCCCTATCTATACATTAGTAACAGGTCTTGCCGCTTCAATGGGTTCTATTTTAATGCTGATGGCCGATAAAGGGCATCGATATGTTTCTCCTCATTCAAGGATCATGATTCACCAACCTTTAATTGGTGGATATATTCAAGGACAAGCAACAGATCTAGAAATTCAAGCAAAAGAAATTATTAAAACAAAAGAAGGCTTGATCAGAATTTATGAGGAATATACTGGGCAAACAAAAGCAAAAATTGCAGTCTCTTTAGATAGAGATACATGGATGTCAGCATCTGAGGCAAAAGCTTTTGGGCTTTGTGACCATATAGTCAGTTCTTATAAAGAGATTAAAATGTAAATGACCGCATACAAGCAGGTGAAATTTTTTAAATATCAGGGAGCTGGTAACGATTTTATTCTTTTTGAGGATTTTACTAATAAATTCAAAGACGAGATGGCCCATCATATTGCCCCTTTGTGTGACCGCAATTATGGAATTGGTGCCGATGGGGTGATTATTTTACAGCCCTCAATTATAGCAACTACAAAAATGCGTATTTTTAATCCTGATGGCGGTGAAGCCGATATGTGTGGCAATGGCTTGCGATGCATCGTAGCACATTTCAATCAACAAGAAGTAACAATAGAAACTAAAGCTGGGATTTGCTTAGGAAAGAGCTCTGAATCAGAGGTCTTTGTGACTCTGCCACAAGCTGAAATCATCATGTCGCCAATTGCCCTGCAAAATAATCAAATTGGACATTTAATCAATACAGGTGTTCCTCATTTAATTATCATGGTCGAAAATCTAGAGGATCCTGAATTTGAAAGTAAGGCAAAAGCTCTACGAAATCATAAGATGTTTGCTCCAGATGGGGTAAATGTCTCCTATATTAAGCCCCATAATGAATGCATTTACATCCGCACTTTTGAAAGGGGAGTAGAGGCTGAGACCCTTGCCTGCGGGACTGCATGTGCCGCATCTGTTGTTGTAATGAGAAAGTATGACAAAAAAAAGAAATCCATGTACACTGTCTACCCAAAATCTCTTAAGAAGTTGCATTTTAATTTCGATAATCAAGAGAGAATATGGATGTCAGGGCCAGCTTTGCTAGTGTTTCAAGGGGAAATACAATTGTGTTTAGATGATAAAATGAAACGTAAATTTAGTACGATGAGAGGATAAAATGAGCGGAAAAAGACAGTTGATTGGGATTCCAAAAGAAATTAAAAACATGGAATTTCGTGTAGGGGCGACCCCTACCATGGTTATGGGATTTGTTCATGCGGGGCATCAGGTAATTGTTGAAAAAGATGCCGGGGATAGAGTTGGATATACCAATGCAATGTATGAAAAAGCAGGCGCTAAAATCGTTTCTAGTCCTAAGGAAGTATACCAAGCAGATCTAATCATCAAAGTAAAAGAGCTTCAAGATGCAGAATTTCCCCTAGTACATGAGGGACAGGTCTTATTCTGCTATCTTCATTTAGCGCCAGATGCAAAACAGACAAAGCAACTATTAGAAAGAAAAGTCGTGGCAATTGCCTACGAAACAGTCTTTGATGCAGCAGGAAGATTGCCTCTATTAACTCCCATGAGTGAAATTGCAGGTAGAATCTCTATCCAGGCCGGTGCATACGCACTTCAGATGGAAAAAGGGGGGAAAGGGGTGCTCTTAGGGGGCGTTCCAGGAGTTAGACCAGCTGAGGTTGTTATCATCGGTGGCGGAGTAGTGGGAACTCATGCCGCTCAAATGGCAATGGGGCTTGGTGCCGATGTTACTGTTTTAGATAGAAATATCGATAGATTAAGAGAGTTAGATATGTATTATGGTGGCCGTTTAAAAACTCTTTATTCCACCCCACAAATTATTGAGAAGCTGCTAAAGCATGCAGATTTAGTCGTTGGCGCTGTCCTCATCCCTGGGAAAAAAGCTCCAAGTCTAGTCACAAGAGAAATGGTTGCTCAAATGCAAAAAGGAAGTGTCATCGTCGATGTTGCAATCGATCAAGGGGGGTGTTTTGAAACCTCTAGACCAACAACACATTCTGATCCTACCTATATTGTAGATGGAGTTGTCCATTACTGTGTAGCCAATATGCCAGGAGCTTGCGCTAGAACTGCAACACAAGCACTCACTAATGCCACCTACCCTTATGCACTACGTATTGCTAATGAAGGATACAAAAAAGCTTTAGGGCGTGATCCTCTATTTTTAAGTGGGTTAAATATCTGTAATGGCAAAGTCACCAATGAGCATGTAGCGTATGATCTTGGATATGAATATGTTAATCCTGAACTGTGTGTAAAATAATTAAAAGGATCTTTTTCTTGACCAAAAATATTTCATTTGCATTAGATAAAATCATGCTTATGTATACACAGTTAAGAAGAAAAAAGAAAAATGGTTAACAAGATTTTTTCAGAGGACATACTTGAAGAGGCAAAAAAGCTTGTGTCGTCGAGGAAAGTTTTAAATATTATTTTCTCTACTAGTACCTATCAGGTAGAGGTAGAAGATAATGACCTTGTGCGATGGACGTTTTTACAGTGTAAAGGCAAAGATGAGTTTATTGATTTATTTTGTCAGTGTGGGGGGAGTAAAGACAATGGGTGCAAACACTTAGCTGCCTCAATAGAAGCAATTTTTAGAGGGCATATTGAACCTCTTCATATTCGATATGAGTCCTCTCTTTGGAAACCACTGTTAGAGATGGCTGCAGAACGTGAGTTATATGATCATAAGTCTTTAAAAAAAGATGGCGAAAAGTATTTTCTTAACGAAAAAATACAAATAGTTGTCAAAACTGTCAGGGCAAAAGAGCATTTTAAAATTACTGTCGATGAGAGGGTTGAAGAAACAGAAGAGACAAGTATAAAGTTTTCTAATTTAGATGCAAAAGAACTAGAAAAATTCCAAAAAGGGCACCCTTCAAAAGAATTACAGTTCGAGCTTTCCTGGTGGGGTGATCTCTCTAAGTACCTTCTGTTCTTAGAGGATGAGGGTGAAAAGGCAAAGATTACTTTCATAGAGAAAAAAGATGATCTCCCGGTAGCTATGGTAATAGAGCTGCCTGACTTAACAATAACGCACTCTCTTCAAAATACAGATTTTGTAGCCCTTATCATCCCCTTAAAAGGGTATAATACAAACCTTCCAGTTTTTGAAGTCTCTGGTAAGCAGATTGAAAAAGTCATTTATGATGAAGAGAAGGGGTGTTTTGATCTTTTTTCTAAAGAAATAGATAGTTCCGAAAATAAGCCCTCTATTGATGTAGGAGAGTGGAAATTTATCCCTAAAAAGGGCTTTTTCCCTCGAGTAAATGATGAGCTCTTATCAGGAAAAAAAATCGAAGAGAAAGATGTAGAAGTATTTTTAGAGAAGTATAAGGAGAACATTGACAATTGGTTAGAAGGATCAAAGATCCATCTTGAGCCAAAGCAAGTAGCATTTGATATCTTCTTTGATAAAGAGCAAAACCTTCATACCGCCATGTATCTGTTTGAAAAAGGAGATTTATCAGGGCAAAATGCTAAAATTTTTGGAAAATGGGTATACATTGCAAAAAAAGGCTTTTTTTGCCTAGAAGGGGCTCTTTTCAAAGGGGTAGAGCGTATCATAAAAAATGAAATGCTCACAGAATTTATTGATAGGCACAAGTCCTTCTTATCAAAATATAATGGGTTTAATATCCATCTGACAAATATTGAATCAAGCGTTAGGTATGTTTTCGAAGGGTCTACCCTTGTGATTTTAGGGGATGAGCTTCATGATGAAGATAGTGGAGTGATTGATTGTGGAAAGTACCTCTATGTTAAAGGGCAAGGGTTCTTTATCCAGGGAGGGGGCCGCTATGATAAGCATGTCTTTCCAGGAATGAGGATAGAGCGCGACGAAATCTCTCATTTTATCACTGCAAATAAAGAAGAGCTTGAAACGGTAAGCAACTTTTTCCTTCAAGATGAAGGATTAGATAAAACAGGGCTCGATGTAAGTTTCGATGATGAAAAGGGGATATTCATTCTCCCAAAATATCACTTTACAAAAGAAATCCTAAAATTTGATCCAGTAATTTATGGCGATTATATTTATCTCAAAGATAAAGGCTTTATGGAAATTCCATTATCTATGCGGTTACCAACCGGATATGAGAAAGAGGTCGAAATTACAAAAGAGCAAGTCCCTTTTTTCTTGAAACATGAGCTCCCTAAAATACAACCCTATATCCTAAATTTAGACAAACGCCTTGTCATTCCAAATAAACTCTCACTAAGAGTCAAGTATATAGAGAAAGTCAAGGGGGTATGGAAAATGAGTTTTACATTCAATTCCCCTTTAGGGGAAGTGAAAGCTTGTGACGTCTATGAGGCCTATGTCCACTTTGCCCCATTTCTACTCTCCGATGCTGGAATGCTAGTGTTAAAAGAGGAGAGGTTTCATTGGTTAATGCGCATACAAAATGAGCAACTTAATTTTGAGAAAAATCTTATTGAGTTATCAACTCTTGATTGGATAAAACTTACTGTAACAGAAGATGTATATCTCCCAGCAACCTCTGATGACCCTATCCAAGAAGAACTACTCAAGATCTTAAAGAATTTACATTTTGATACAGTCTCTGATATGCCTGATATTAAAGGATTAAAAAGCACCCTTCGACCTTATCAAGAAATAGGGGTGAGATGGCTTTGGTTCTTATACTCCTTAGGTTTACCTGGAGGGTTTTTATGCGATGATATGGGACTTGGTAAAACGCATCAGTCCATGGCTTTATTTGCCGCCCTTTTCAATACCAAGAAAAAAACCGATCGAGAGAAATGCTTGGTTGTATGCCCTACTTCAGTAATCTACCACTGGGAAGATCTACTTAAGAATTTCTTAGGTAAAGCAAATGTCCTTTTTTACCATGGTCCTTTTAGAAAAAGTAAAGAACTAAGTAAAAAGACCTATGATATTATCTTAACAACCTATGGGATCATCCGAAGTGATAAAGAACTTTTTCAAAACATGGATTTTGAGATCGCTATCTATGATGAAATTCAAGTGGCAAAGAATCAAAAATCTCAAATTCATCTCACTTTGAAAAAACTCACTACGAAAATGAATTTAGCTTTGACAGGGACACCTATTGAAAATAGCTTAGGGGAGTTGAAATCGCTCTTTGATATCATTTTACCTAAATACTTGCCGACAGAATCAGAGTTTAGAGAAAAATTTGTCATCCCTATTGAAAAGGATCGAAATACTGAAGCCAATAAACTCCTCTCTGCTCTCATCAAACCTTTCGTTCTACGTAGGAAAAAAACCGAGGTCCTTGACGACCTTCCAGAAAAAATCGAAGAGATCTCCCTTACTGAACTTCTTCCAAAACAAAGAGAGTTATATGCAAAGGTTGCCTCAAGATCTAAAGAAATGCTCGAAGATGAGGACCAAAAGCATTTTCATATGCACGTTTTTGCCCTATTAAATAAACTTAAACAGGTATGTAACCATCCTGCTCTATACCATGACGATATCAAGAACTATCAGGAATATAAAAGCGGAAAATGGGAATTATTTATGGAGCTTTTAGATGAGTCTCGCCGCAGTAAACAAAAAGTTGTTGTCTTCACTCAATATCTTGGAATGATGGATATCATTGAGATGTACCTAAAAGAAAATAACATCAAATACGCTGCCATTCGTGGTAGCACCTCTAATAGACGAGAACAAGTAGCTTATTTCCAAAATGATCCTGAATGTGAGGTTTTTGTCGGATCTTTAAATGCCGCAGGAGTGGGTATTGACCTAACGGCAGCATCTGTTGTCATTCACTATGATCGATGGTGGAACCCGGCAAGGGAAAATCAAGCAACAGATCGAGTGCATAGAATGGGCCAAAGTAGGGGGGTCTCCGTCTTTAAATTCGTGACAAAACATTCTTTAGAAGAACATATTCATAATATCATCGAGCGTAAAACAAAATTAATAGAAAATATTGTTGGCTACGATAATGAAGACGATATGAAAAAACTAGGGAAAGAAGAGTTAAAGAAAATTTTGAAATCAATTCAGAGCGATCTTTAGTTATAGCTCGCACTTTAATAGTAATACGTGTATACTATTTGCTAATGGAAACAAAAAAATTTAAAATAGCTATAGTTGGGCGTCCTAACGTTGGGAAATCCCACTTATTTAATAGAATTACTGGTGGACGAAAGTCTATTGTTGAGGATATCCCTGGAGTGACAAGGGATCGATTGTATGCTGAGGCGGAGTTTTTTGGGAAAAAAGCTGTGTTTATCGATACAGGCGGAATTACTAGCGACCATGAAGGTTTGTTTTCAAAAGCAATTAGAATTCAGGCTCAGATGGCAATACAGGAATGTGATGCAATTATCTTTGTAATAGATGGAACTACAGGGATTACTGTCTTTGACGAAGATGTGTTAGCGTTACTGAGAAAAACCGATAAGCATGTGATCCTTGCAATAAACAAAATGGATCTGGAAAAGGAAATGGGCGATTTCTCTGAATACTATGCCCTTGGACTATCAAATATTTTTCCTGTTTCTTCTGTACATGGCGATGGTGTGGCAAATCTTCTTGAGTACTTATGCACAATTACCCCTGACTGGGCTGATGATGAGGTGAAAACTATTCCAAAAGTAGCAATTGTTGGAAGACCTAACGTCGGTAAATCTACCATTTTAAATAAATTGCTTGGACAAGACAGATCTTTAGTGAGTCCAATTGCTGGGACAACATTAGATGCTGTCGATAGTGAAATTGATGGCGTTTGCTTTATCGATACTGCTGGAATTAAACGTAAGCAAAAAGAATATGAGACAATTGAAAAATATGCTCGTATTCGAACAGAAAATGCGATCAAAAGATCTGATATTTGCCTTCTTGTCCTTGATGCCTCCGAAGGGTTCTCTGCCCAAGATAAAAAGATTTTTTCAGAGATTGCTGAAAACAAGAAAGGGTGTATTTTTTATATCAATAAATGGGATTTGATTACTCACACCCAGAAAGAGCATTTATTAAGACGGATGAAAGAAATTCTCCCAGAGGCAAAACACCTCCCTACGTTGATTGGCTCAGCACTAAAAGATAAAGAACTCAAAGGTCTATTTGAGATGATTGGCCGTGTCTATGAAAATTACACAAGACGTATTACTACTGGACAACTCAACTCCTTTCTAGAGAAAGTTGTTCAAGAAAATAATCCTCCAGTAATTGGAACTAAAAGGGTGCGTATTTATTACCTCACTCAAGGAAGCTCTGCCCCTCCGACATTTATCCTCTTTACCAATTACCCAGAGCTTATGCCTAACTCCTACAAAAGATACCTACAAAACTGTTTTAAAGAAGCCTATGATTTTTTAGGCATCCCTTTGACGTTCCATCTAAAAGCGAAAAATAAGAAGAAAGCAAAGGCGTAATTATTTTAATATGTTGGGTCCCATTTGTATTTTTTCCCATCAATGATTGTTGTGCGGTAGACCCAAGGATCATTATTTTCTCTAAGAAGGCGATCAAAACCTTTTAATGTGCCTTTGAGAAAGCCGTGACGACGGATCGCTAAGAGCATGTAACGAGAGCTTGTCGGCCGGAAGTGACTTCTTGGTCCATCCACTGGACTTAAAATATTTTGATGAAACAAAATTATTTTTTCTGACACTACAGAGAGGGGATCGTACCGTTTTAAGGGCCCTGTGGATAGGGTCCTTTTTTTATGTAATTCAGACTCTTTCCCCCAGGGAGGGTGGTACCCAACATCGGCAAAAACAAAGGTAAAGATGAAGAGGGGAAGAAATTTAAAAACCATGACGCAACATTAATATAGGGTATAATTTATGATCACGCATTCTATAATGGGCCGCAGTTTCAAAAGTTCTCGTGTTAAAAAATTTTGCCTCCTCTTTAGCTCCAATAATTCCTCCAAAATACCATCCTGATTCAAAACTCATCGTTAGTAATGCCGCAGCAAGATTATCATTGCGGTAAAAATAAATCGCAGCACCAGCTGTTAGTCCATTTAATAGCAGCGCTGTTAATGCCGACTGTTTCTGACCTAAATATAAATACCCTAACCCAGGTAAAAGCGCATTCAACCCCCCCGCTAAATTAGGATTTTTCTTCCCTTTCTTGTACTCATTATATATCTGCAAAGTTGCCTCTTTACAATCTTTAAGGGCATAGAAGTTTTGGAGCTGCTCTTCTGTCTGTTGATGCGTTAAATCCTGCAAGCCCAAAAGACCCTGTGCCTCGTCAAAAAATGAAGAGTCTAAAGAAGTTTCTAACGATGCAATGGAAGTCTCAATAGACTTATCATCAAGATTTTTCCCTATCAGATCAATATCTCCAGATAATATCGCCCCTCCTAAGTCTAACTTTTTCTTCTCAAATGGAAAATGTTTTTCCATTGTCTTAAGCATCCGAAGAGCCCTCTCCTTTTCTTTTTGATTTTCTAACGAATCATATAAGATCAATAATAGATCATGAAATGCCGGAAATGTTGGCTCAATATTTGCAAGAAGGGAGTGATCAAAAAATGCCGTTAAAGAGGCATACTGCCCCCCAAGGTAATAGGCATTAATAATTAAGTAATCAATCTCCCTGCGACGGGGAAGTAAGTTTTTAGGAATTACAATCGAGGCCCTTTTAAAAGCTGTAATTGCCTGATATAAATCAAGCTCACGAGCAAAGTAGAGTCCAATCTCATATTCTTTCCCCCAGTCGGTAATCTTTTCCTCATCTGTAAGGGGAGGTAGAATGGAATGCATCTGTTGTAGGTACATGTCATGAACAAAATAACCAAGTTTTGGCGATACTATCTCACCTCCAAACAATGATATGCAAAATAGTAATAAGTACTTCATAGAATAGAGTATACGGATCTGCTATTTTAATGTCTATTAGTCATCATAGCTATCATAGTCATCATATTCGTTGTAATCAGAGGAGGATTTCACACTATCTAACGCTTCGCTAAAATCTTGAATATTACACTGGTCTTCTCTTGAATAGAGGGCCTCTTGGTTCCTGGTGATCTCAGTATGTTCTTGAGAATTATGAATGACATGGGGCTTGATAAACATGATCACATTTCTATTATTAATGCTCTTCTCTGTCTTTGAAAACGCCGCTCCAATCAGAGGGAGCCCCCCTAAGCATGGGATCCCGGAAACGTTTCTTGTGATGCTATTGCTCATTGTACCACTTAATAGAACAAAATGACGGTCAGGAACACGTATTTTTGTTGTCATACTGGTCTTGGCTGTACGTATTCCATTAATTGTTCTAGAGTCAACACTTGTTGAACCATCCGATGAGCCATCATTGATCTCTTCAGAAATGTCTTCGTCAACATCTAAAGTGATCATCCCATCAGAGCTGATATTTGGGGTGATACTTAACGTTACCCCGATATTTCGATACTCTAAGTTGGCGTTAGTTGTTTGAGAGAGCCCTGATGTGGTGACCAAGGATCCTGTGAACGGAACGTTTTCTCCAGAAAAGATCTTTGCATTCTGATTATCTTGAGTGACAATTCTTTGTGAGAGGACAATAGTAGTATTACCATCAGATTTCAAAGCATTCAATAATGAACCTATCGAAGAATACGATTGCCCATTATGAAAAATAATATCTCCAATGATACCCATGTAACCACCGGCAAGAGGTGGAATAGCCATCCCTGTGGGAGTTTTCCCCCCATCGACTTTATTTAGATCCTGCGCAAAGGGAATGCCAGGGCTATCAGACTGAGGCTCGAAATTTCCGAGGGAATACCCAAACTTATTTTTCAAAGTCCCCTTATTTTGCCAGCTTAAACCAAAGGTTGTCTCATCATCTAAAGTGGTGTCAATGACTAAAACCTCGATAAAGACCTGAGCAATGGGTCTATCAATGGATTTAAGGAGTTGATCAAGCTTTGTAAGCACTGCAGGAGTCCCTGTCGCAATCAGTGAATTAGTGGTCTCTATCCATTGAATAGAACTAATTGCTTGGATAAGGTCTTGGTTGGTTTTAGAGTTTTTCTGCTGGGATCCTAAGCTTATGCTAATTTTTTTAAGTGCTGAGACAATCCCATCACCCTGGATGTTTTGTATCTTATATAATAGAAACCCTTGGTCATTTGACGCATCTAAAAGATTCTGGTCTCCATTAATACCTAACGTTTCAAGGTTATCAAATTGCTTTAAGAGAGCAATAACCTCCATAACACCTTCTTTTTCTCCTGATACAATGATGGTATTGGTCTTTTGTACATAGCTTAAGTGGTCTACCACCTCAGCAAGGGGGCCGTTTGTCATCCCACTATGGACTAGGTGTGACTCAAAACTTGTCACCATCTGAATCAATTCCGGTCCAGATACATATTGCGGTACATAAATTTGATACCCCTCTACATGACGCTTTTCATTGGGAGATACATTGGTAAGAGTTTCACCAGCATCTAATTCTAGGAGAAGCTTTTGCAGCTTTTGTAAGGCCTCTGTAGATCCTACAAAGACGAGACTATTGGTATTTTTTACATATCGGACAGATTCTATCGCATAATATAGGGCCGAAGTTTTCTTTTGTTGCTTCCTTGACTCCTCAGCAATGGATTTTAGTTGAGCGATTAATTCATTTGGAGAGGTGTCTTTTATCTTATAAACTAAGACGTTTGAACCAAAAGCCGATTTAATTTCTGACTCTTTATCTACTTTTGCCAAAATCTCTTGCAACTTTTTAATGGAATCAGGAGTCCCTACAAATTGGATAGATTCAGAGTTTTTTATTTGCCTCATCGAAGCGATCGTTTTAAAAAGGGGGGAGTAGCCAGGGCGTGTCAATTTTTTTGAATCATTAACAATTCCTTGTAAAATCACCTGGAGCTCTAAAAATGAGAGGCTATTTGGCTCGTAGATAAATACTGTTGTCTCATCTAATCCGCCATGACTTTGCATATCAAGCTTTTCAAGGAGGATATTTAATCGAGCAAGAGCAGTTGATGTTCCAGTAAATAGTAGTTGCTCGGATTCTTTTAATACTTTGATGCTGTCTAAACATTTCATAAAGGCAGGGTCTGATAAATCTGAAGAGGCTAGATTTTTAGAAGTCTCTAAGACAAGAGACTTCAAGTGGTCAGCATCGGTATTATTCGGTGTGAATACAAGAAACTCTGTTGCAGGAGGGGCTTGTGTTAAGAATTCCTTAGAAACAGATGTCGCAACATCAAAGGTAGGGAGAATTTCAGCAACCTCCCTTAAAGATTTTGTAGTTCCTACAAAAAATAGGGAATTTGTTGCTTTTATCCACTTCACAGAGGAGATTGCCTTAATCAGATTCTCATTTGGGTATTCATTGCTCTTAAGATATTCCTGTAAGTTACACAAAGCATCTCCCATTTGCTCCTCTGTAGCTCTTTGGATATTGTATAGATAGAAATGAGAGATCCCAGTCTTATCGATATCGGCATTATACGATCCGATGATCGATTCTAAAAGGGACATAAGCTCAGGACGGGTATCTTGAGGGACAACAAATAAAATCGAGTTGATATCATAAATAGGTGTAGCTTTTTTTAATACATACAAAAGATTTTGGTTAATATATCCAGAACGCTGCAAGTTTTCAGCAATTTCATCTACTACTTTTAGCATCTCATCGACATTCATCCCTTGAGGTTCATAAATTAAAAACGAGGTGTTGGTTGTCCCTAAAAAAGTATTTCCAATATCTATATTTTTTAAAAATCCATCGATAAGAGCAAGATTTTCTGGTAATCCCACCATCAGTAAGGAATGAGTAGAGCTAATATAGGTGGCATTATCGACAATCTTTTCTATAGCAGAAACATCTAGCCCTTCTGCTTTTGATTCTTTGAATATACTCTTCAAGATAGAAATAATATCCTCTTCATTTTTATATACAAGGGGATAGATCAACACATTTGTTGGGTTAATCCTTTTGGTTCCTGAAGTATAGGTGATATCATTATCAATCTCTTTTAACAAAGCGAGGGTCTTATCTATTAAAAAAGGGGTGGAGACAATGAAGATGGTATTTGAATCGGGCTGGGCAATGATTTCTAAGGTCATATTTTCCGATAAAGGCTTCATAATCTTTTGAGCAAAAATCTGAAGCTCCAACACACCCATATTCTCCGCTTCATAGGTATCTATATCATAAGGAGTTTCCGGGACATCTAAACTTTTCAAGAGCTGATGCACAGTTTCTATACTTGAGGCAACATCTGTAACAATAATTTGCCGAGTCTCTATGGAGACCTCCACCATCGCTGATGTAGAAAGTAGGGGAGTGATTAACGCCGCAATATTAGTGGGATTACCCCTGTGAATCTTAAAAACCCTTGTCATAATCGATGGCATCTGCCCTTTAACAGGATTTTCTGCTGAAACAACTGTCGGTATCTGCTTAATTGCAGAGTTTTTATGTATAATTAAATTCTTCCCTTCCTCTATCAGCGATAAACCATGAATTCTAAGAATTTGAATCAAGGCACTTCGTACATCTGCTAAAGATGTAGGCCTATCTGAAACAAAAGTGATGTTAAAATCAATCTCACTTTCATTATAAATAAGATTCAAACTGCCTATCTTACTGATAAATTGCAATAATTCCTTCATCCCTACATTCTCAAAGTTAATGGTATACCCCTCAGCAGGGGGCAACTCTTCCTTTGCTAACAAAGAGATACTGAGTAAAAGACTTAAGATGAATACCTTTAATTTGCTCATTTAACAGAAATACTTTTTTTTAAATTCATGTCGATTTCCGATCCTAACGAAATTCTTTAATCATTGCAACAAATTTTATTTGGAAAAAAAACCTCATCCTAGTATATGGATATTAAAGATTAAATAAAGAAAGACGATGCGAAAATTTAGCAGGGGTAAAAAAAACGTTCTAACGGAAAAAGAACGAAAGAAGAAAATGCTCAAAAGTAGTGAATGGATTCTACTTGGAATCTTTTTTGTAGCAATTTCAGAAGGTATTGTGAAGCACTACGAATTAACATGGAGATACTTACCCTATACTTTCGCAGTGATTGGTGTTTTGATCACAAAAGTCATCTTGAAAATTTTACAGTGGATCTCAAAAGGAACCAATATGTTCCTTAACTCCCTTAAAGACCTTTAAATTCTATAAAGAGAAAGGGTAAAATTTTGTGTAGAGGTAGAGTCCTTTGCATCGAGAGTATTGAAAAGAATACGAGAAAGAGCCTTGCTCTGTACGAACTTATTTTCTAGAAGGGTATGAATAGTTAAACTCTCTATACGATCCTTTTCTTCTTCTTTTAGATGGCTGTAAGAGAAGGAGTGTATAAAACAGATATCTCCCTGATAGAAGTTATCAATAGTGGGGAAGAATTCTGAAGAGACAGATTTCCCAAGAGGAGGGGTTTTGTTTAAAAGAAGGCGAGGGGAGGCTCCGTTTGAAGGAATATGATAGATACTCTCTTCCATAGATGTGATATGCTCTATTGTTTTTGATGCTGGAAGAATGTGCAGCATTGTCGTATGTGTGTTTTTATGCAGTTTGTCATAATAGAGTAATTCATTGAGCTTTCCAGCAAAAGCTTGTAAAGAAAACAACTTTGTAGTCATCGAATGAAGGTAAGGGTTAAGTAATGTATGGGCTATTGCTCTTAGGTTTATGATAGGTAAGTAAGAGGTGATATTCTTGCCGTTAGTATTAGCTAAAAATACAAAATAGGAACCATCTGTTAAATGAAAAAACTCATAGTATATTCCTGGAGCAAAAAAATCTTCAGAGGTATGCATCCCTATCTCTAACTCTTCAAAGGTGGGGAGTTTTTTTGGCAAGAGCTCCTCTTGGATCAGCCTTAAAGCAACTCCAGGGCTATCCTCTTCCTTTTTTTCCCGAAGATAGGCAGAAATTTCCATGATAAAGTCTACAATATCTTCAGTACGTTTGTGATAATCAGGCTCTAAGGCTTTCTGCAAAATCTCTCTTAACCCTGGTTTTATATGCGCAAGATGTACTTTCCCAAAAGATAATTTCCCAGTAAGGAGTTCATAGGTGATGATGGCTAAGGAGTAGATGTCAGTATTATAATGTACAGATAAAGGGTTGTCTTTTTGCTCGGGGCTCATGTAAGAGGGAGTGCCAATTACAGGACTTTTTGAGAAGCCAGGGGTGTTTCTAGTACTTTTTTTTAGCTCAGCGATCCCAAAATCGATCACCTTCACATTGCCATCTTCTGTAATTAAAATATTTTCAGGTTTTAAATCTCTATGGATAATTTTATGCGAATGTAAGTGCATCAAGGCGTAGGAAACCTTTAACACAATTTCTAAAGCAGCCGTCTCTGAAAAAGCCTTTGTCTCAATAAACTGTGTAAGGGAAACACCATGGATATACTCCATAGCAATATACAATCCTTTTTCCCACTTTCCAGATTCATATACTTTTACAATATTTGGATGCTCTGCTTGGGCAATGATCTCTGCTTCTAATAAAAATCTCTCTATAAGATCCTTTTGATCAGATAAATTTGGTGCTAAAATTTTTACCGTGGTGAGTTTGCCTTGAGGATCTTTTGCAAGGTAGAGATAGCTCATAGACCCTTTATGAAGGCATGCCTCTATATGATACTTCCCAATCATTGAAATCGAAGGATCAGGTGGAGGATTTTTGTAGGTGGGGAGAGTATCCCTGTTTTTCATGTCTACATCTGCCATAATTTAACTATAAAGCTTGGTTACTTTAACTCCGAGAGTATCTCCAATTTCTATTACCTCTGCCTTCCCAATTGACTTTCCTGAAACAATAAGATTCACCTGTTTTGGGTTAATCATTACAGGAAGCTTCATCCCTGGGGCAAGCTTTTTAAGCTGTTCAAGCGATAGGGTAAACCTTGCTACTTCTATATGTACTGTTATCGGCACTTGCGATACATTCATCTGCTCAGGGGTTGCAATCTTGTGATTAAGAGGCTCCTCTTTTTCTTCTTTTTCTTCTTCTTCTATCTCTTCATCTAAAGGGAGTTGCTCTTCAACATCTTCTTCAGTACTTAAAAAATCGGCGCTAAAGTCATCACTAAAGTCATCGTCTAAATCATCCATGTTTTCCTCATTATAAAAATATAAGTAATCGAGAATTTTTATCCCATCTTTTTGCTTTTTCACTTGGAATAAAGGAAAAGTACCTATCAGCATCTGAAAGGACCCTTTCTTTTTCTCTATATCATAAAAAGAGTTCTTCATGATGAGAAAATCTCCTTCTTCTAGTTCCTCCATCTCTTTTATGGATAAGGCAACTGATCCGGTTCTAATCGACATGGGAATAGCTACATCGATAATACCCTCTAAATTTTCTAACGTAGGTGGTATAAAAGTAAAATAAGAGTGAATAGATGTATAGAACGTATTTGGAATTAAAAGTCTTGCGGGAAGAATAGCCCCTTGTATATCGATAGATAGATCTATCCCATAGCTCTCGATGGGCTCAATTTTCACATCGGTAATTTTTATGGATAGGTCTTTATAGACTTTTAGTTCCATAATAGTATCAATTAATTCAGTAAGAACGTAGGTATACAACCCTTTAATAATTGTTTCGTTATCTAAAGTAATTGTCCCTTTTACTGTATCTGATTTTTCCATACATCCAATAAGGGCCTTGATATCTTCCATCCCCATCACAAAAAATATTTCCCCAGATAATGGAGCCATCGATAGGGGGATAACAATAGTCTTTGTCCCAAGTCCGGTGTAAAAAAAGTGAGGGTCAATCCAACCCATTTTCTCTAATTGAATGGATAAAGATTCTAGCCCTAGTGATTTTTTGATAGCAGTGATGAACCCTTCCATGGGAAAGTTAGGAATAGTTCCATGATCAGATAAAGAGAGAGTTTCAAATATTGAAGGGATCATTTTTTTCATCCACGTAGTATCAGTTGTCATAAGATCGTCCATCCTTTGCCGCAATATAACTATTCTGTTTGGAATTGACAACGCCTTTTTTCTTTTTTGTCTCAAAACGATCTGTTTTTCGTAAACGGGGAGTACCCATATGGACTGTTATGTGAGTGAGCCGCCCTTGTATTTGCTGAGTAAGGGCGTTTTGATGGATCATTGAAAGCTCTCTAACCCTCTCATTTCCTTGAAGAAGGATATGAAAGCTATGGGGAGCTGTGTCATACATTGTGATTTTAACCTCCACCTCACCAAAAGTCTTTGTCTGTATAATAAAATGTGTCTTTGTCACCCCATTTTCCTTTTGAAGGGTTATTTTTGCTGCAATAGGGGTGCTTAACTGCTCAAGATTTTTAATAACTCCAGAAGCTTTTTCAAGGGAAAGGGGAGATAGAGATTTTTCTAAGGGGATAAAATGAAAAGGAGAGATATCTTCACAAGATTCTTTTTTTTTCTTCCTTTCATCAGGATCTATTTCAGAAATTTTAGGGAACTTTTTAGTCTTATTGTCCCCTGATAGAGGGTTTTCTTCAGCCAGGTGTTTTTTTAATAGTACAGACTCCATAAGTTCTGTAATTCTAATCCTTAATTAGATTCTTCACCATCTTTTTCTTCACGATCCTCTTTGCTCTTCTCTGTGCTGGTAACCCTAGTGACATAGTTTTTAGAGAGTTTAGGAGGAAGAAGGTTGATGGAGAAAGCAAGCTTGCTTTCTGTAATGGACTGATTTAACCCCTTCATATTTTTTGCAAAACGATCAATTGCCTCTGGGCTTCCAAAAAGCTGCACATTAAAGGAATGAGGAGCTGTATCATAATGCTCTAAAACTAATTGAGATTTATTGAAAACAGAATTGGGCATATTTAATGTAATGGTTGTAACACTTTTCCCACTATCTTTTTGCACTGTCATCATCCCTACCATCTTTTCAAAAACATCAAAAACATCTTTAGGCATATTAGAAAATGGGGACATCGCTAATGCAGGCACCACATTTGCGGCAGAAATAGGAGGGGCAATAGCAGCAACAGTATCCTCTCCTTTATTATTAGAATCTTTTTCAGAATCACCCATTTCTCGATTGACCACTAAAGGAACCACTTTTCTTTCCTCTTTGTCATCTCTAGTGGAGGGCTCTTTTTTCTTCACAACAGTATCAGAGACGCTGCTGCCTATTTTTTCAGAACTCTCTTTTGCCTCTGCCTCTTTTGGTGGTGGAGAAACTTTTTTCTCTGCTACTTGTTTTGCCGAAGGGGGAGTTGTTGCCTCAACTGTTTTTTCAGAAACTTTTTTAGCAGAAACTTTTTTAGCAGCAACCTTTTTTTCTTTGGCAGCTTTGACGGGTGTGGAAGGATTTTGTGTCTCATCAGTGGATTGAGAATCTGTGGTCTCAGGAGTTTCAGGAAGTTCATCATCAAAAGAGGGGAATTGAATGCTTGCATCTGTTGGGGCACTTGGTTGTGATATTTGTGGAACGGGATCATCACTTGATGAAGAGGATGAATCCCCATCATCAGGGGGGCTTTCCTGATCAGAAGAGCTCGGACTTGGTGCACCAACAGAAATGGTGCTTTTCTGCCCATCTTCTAAATTTCCACTATAGGTGTCTTTAAATGAGCTTGAGGAATTTGATGAATCAGATGTTAAAGTGGCTTTAGTCCCAACTCCTGCATCAAAGACGGAAGAAGTTTTTTTATCCTCCTTCATGTACTCTTTAAATATACCTTGCGGTACAGGGATAGATGCCCCTACATCATCGACTTCATTCTCTAATTCTTCCTGCTGTTTAGGTCGATTTCTCTTTTCACGTTTATCGATCTCTTCAGATTTTTCTACCCGTAAAGCCTTTTGAAATTTTTCTGAATCGACAGACTCTTTATCTCCTGATCCTTTTTTTTGAGGGGGAAGGCCATCTGCACTTCTTGTTTCATTCATTCTCGGCGCTTCCTCATTTTTCGTGCATGCATACTTGTCCCAAGCTCATCTTCAACGCCTGCCTCAGCGATATCCATCTCTTTTTTTGCTTCTTTTGTCCATTCCTTTTCATGAGTATGAATTTTTTCAAGGTCTTGGTTTTTTTTCAACCGCTCTTCCCGAGCTTTTTCTAAAGCAATCTCTGCATCCATTACTATTTTTTTCTGGGTCTCTACTTTTTTCTTCTCTTCAGCAATTTTTACATTCATTACCTCTTTCATATAATGATCATGCCTTTCCATTATATCTGATGTAGTCCCATTTTCTATCTTTTGAAAGTGTTTTTCTACCATCTCAAGCTTTAGTTTCATAGACTCGTTTAAAACTTTTCTTTTTTCCTTCAAGTCTTTTTCAGCAGCATCAAGGGCTTCTCTTTTCTGTCTCAGAATTTTTTCAGCTTCCTCTAGGCGCCGTTTTTTAATTTCAGCAATTTGCTGCAGAGGGTATACTATTTTTTTCATTTAAATAGCGCCATTAGTTGGTTCAAAGTCTCTGTCATTGAGGAGTCTTCTCTCACTCCCTGCTTTAAAAACCTATTGACCTTGTCGATGTATTTGATAGCATAGTCAGCATTTTTATCTGATCCTGGTTTGTATTCCCCAATTCTGATTAAAAGTTCATTTTTTTTGTAGTTGGCAAGGACCTCACGAACTTTTCCTACGACAAGGAGCTGCTCTTTTGAAATGATATGACCAATAATACGACTGACAGAGGAGAGAACATCAATTGCTGGATAGTGATATTGACGGGCAAGTTCTGCTGATAAAATGATATGTCCATCTAAGATTGAGCGCACTTCATCAGAGACTGGCTCATTCATATCATCACCTGCAACTAAAATGGTGTAAAAGGCTGTGATTGACCCCTTGTCAGAATTTCCTGATCGCTCTAATAGTTTTGGAAGGGTTGCAAAAACAGAAGGGGTAAACCCAGCTCTTGCTGGAGGCTCTCCGGCAGCGAGCCCCACCTCGCGTAATGCTCTTGCAAAACGTGTGACTGAGTCCATCATCAAGATCACTTTTAACCCTTGATCTCTGAAATATTCTGCAATGGCTGTCCCTACATAGGCGGCATTTAAACGAAGTTGAGGGGATTGATCGGAAGTAGAGATGATAAGAACGGAGCGTTTAAGCCCTTCTTCCCCAAGGTCATTTTGCATAAACTCACGAACCTCACGACCCCTCTCACCAATTAAAGTGATGACATTGACATCAGCTTTTGCATAACGGGCAAGCATCCCTAAAAGGGTAGACTTACCACCACCTGCTGCCGCAAATATCCCAACTCTTTGCCCTTCACCGCAGGTCAGGACTGCATCGATTGCACGAATGCCTGTGGATAAAGGCTTATCTATGATTTTTCTTTTTAAAGGGTCTGGTGGTGGATTAATGACTGCATAGGTCTCTGTAAGATTTAAAGGGCCTTTTGTATCCGTATCTAAAGGCTCGCCCAATCCGTTTAATACTCTACCAAGAAGCCCTTTACCCACTTTTAT
>CAMDFS010000005.1 GCA_945897715.1 Chlamydia trachomatis | reverse complement strand
GCTGCTGCTGCATTAGGTGCAATCATCGGTTACGGTGGTTATAAAGGTTATGAATACCTAAAGGAAATGTTTTCTGAAGAACAAGCCCCTCCTTTTACATGGGAAGAGCTGGGATGGGATTCTTCTAAATGTCCAGGAGAAGGATTTGTTTGGAAAGGAGCAGGAACTCCAGAAAGTGGAAACGGCAATTGGGTAAGGGGAGAGCGACCAAATCAAGAAAAATTAAACCCTGATTTAACTCATGGTGACCCTCAAGGGCCTCATTGGGATTATAATGGCCCAAATTTTCCTAAAGGGTTAAGAATTAATCCAGATGGTTCTTGGAGTTATAAATAGTGTATGAATAAACTAAGAAAATATCATATTGGTTCTGAAAAAGTTTTAGAGTTTATTCAGACAATCTAAACATATCGAAAGTAAATGATTCAGGGGTATATTAATCCACAAATTCAATTTCAAATATATTCATTCATAAAAAAAAATAATCAAATTAGGATAAGATAAATGAAAAAATTAAAAAAATATGCATTGGATGCAAATAAAACTCTAGCTTTTATAGAAAGCAACATAAAGGGTTTAAACACACTGTCATTTTCGGTATTGCAAAAAACTCCTTTTTCACAAGGTACATTTTATGCGATGCTTAGAGAAGGCCTTACTGATGAATATATTCATGGATTTACAAATGGATATCTTGGTGGAGGGGTTAGGGAAAAAGTTACCGAAGTATTACATAAGGAATTGATAAAGAGTGAAGAAGGCGTTTGTATTTTTGATGATTATGATGCGGCGTATAATCCGGACAGTGATTGGGATGTGTTTAAAGAAACAGGGGTCTTTTTCAACAAAGAAGTATATTATGTGGTGTTGGCAAAAAATGCTACTAAAAAAAGGCTGCTAGAATGTTTTCATGCCTCAGATTGTATTTGGCATTCATTAGTTGTGTTTAGTAAAGAACCTTTTCAAAAAAGAATGGATCAAACAATTACCGAAAGAGAATTGGTTCAAATTGCAACATCAGCATTCATGATATTTGTACTTGCCTATGATGAAGAAGGGTATATCATCTGGGAAAGAAATCCATAAACCCCATTGGAGGTAAATATTAGTCTTATACAACTGGAATACTTAAAAACATTTGAGTATTTTATCGACCATATAGATGGTGGAGGATCATTAGAAAAACACCTTATTAAAACTCTTGATTTCTCTAAAGGCTGTTTTAGCGTAATACTTCCTAAAAATGCCAAATTAGAAAACGTTTATCAATTTTCTAATGGAGGCATTAATCCTCTGATTGAATCTAACAAAACATATACTCTTAAAGGGGGAGAAAAATTTAGTCCGAAAATATGTATTACAACTTCTCGAGAAGTAAGTTATGAAATAAAAAAATTTCTTGATGAAGATGAGAGTCATTTTCTGATCTGTGAAGATGTGATCACAAGTCGGGAAGATAATCATTCAAGTAATCAAAATATTGGACTGCATTTTTTTAATGATGAAGTGTATTACAGTTTATCGAAGGCAAATTCGATAGATGAGATTAACGTAACCATCAGAAGGACCAATCACATTTGGCATTCATTGGTGGTGCTTTATAAGGGCAGTAAATTACAAAAAAATCTTTCAGAAGTGAATCTTGCTGCTATTGCTTCAGGAGTTCGATTTGTGCTCACTAGCGTTCATGATGGAGAGAATTTTATGTTTTGGGAAAGGAATCTTTCTTAAAGGCTCAACTTACAAAGAAAAATTATGGGTATCATGATATAGTAGATGAGGGATATTGGATGTTTTATGAATAAAGGGAAAAAAATAGCTGAAGAACTTTTTAAACCCATTATAGGGCAGTCTCCAAGAATCAAGTTAGGGTATGGTAGTTTTATTACTATGAATTTTGGTAAAGATTTTCCTAAAGAGATTAAAACAAGAGATGGCTTAGAAATTTCATATTTTGGAGAATGGCATTTGTGGGTTTATATGTGTGCGTGGCGACTTGATTTATTAGGGTATCCTTTAATTGGATCAGACGATGATAGAAATCATATAGAGACAACCTTGTCTGATTTGAAAGATAAAAAACTTCTTGAATTTTCTGTGCTAAATTCCGCATTCGATTCTTCAATAAAATTTGAATCTGGGTATGAATTAAAACTTTTCTCATTCAATGCAACTGAAAATAAACAATGGATTTTTTACACTCCAGAGGAAAAAGTTTTTATAGCCGGTCCTGGAAAGACATGGTCTTATAAATCATCAGACAAATAAAAGACCTTTGCAATAAGGAGGTTATGATTAAATACACTTTAAAATCAGAATAGGGTTTGAGATATACTTCTGGGAACTTGGTAAGTACAAATACTTTGTCTAGGTTTGTTTTAGAGACTAGCCCTCTTCCCAATGGAACTCAACTGATAAAATTGAAATTCACTTTGAGGAAAAGTTATATTTTGCTGTTAGCCAAAACGTTGCAACTCAAGAGTTATTATTATAGTGCTTTAGAGAGTCAGATTGCATTTGGCATTCATTAATTGTTTTATGTGACCATCGTTTTTCCAAAAATTACTGTTTTTATGAGCAAAAGGAATTTCGAAAGAGGTCTAATGCAACCCAAATGATAAACGGTCTTTGTTTTTACTGGACGTCATTAAGATCCCTCTGGTATACTTTTTTCTATGGATGGGGTGTTAGCTCAATTGGTAGAGCGTAACGCTGGCAGCGTTGAGGTCATCGGTTCGATCCCGTTACACTCCAACATCACTAATTTTTTTGAGGATATATGGCAATTGTTGATAACTTAAAGGACCCAGGCACAGACCCAATTTTTGGAATTCAGACGGAATATCGACAAGATTCAAGAGATTATAAAGTAGACTTAACTGTCGGTGTATATGTGGGTGAAGATGGAGGAAAACCTCCTATCATGGCAAGCCTTAAGGAAGCTGAAAAAAAGCTACTAGATGAGGAAACAACCAAAACATATCTTAGTATTGCAGGAGATAGGGTATTTCTAGAAGCTACTGCAAAACTTATTTTTGGTAATGCTGATCAGTCAAAAATGGCGATGATTCAAACTGTTGGGGGCACCTCGGCACTACATTTAGGGTTTGAATTTCTAAGAAAAAATGGATATAAAACTGCCTCAGTCTCAGATCCTACCTGGGATAATCATAATCAAATTTTAAGCGATCTTGGCTATGAGATCATCTCTTACCCACACTTAGAGGGTGTTGCTGACTTTACTATTATTTCTAATCACCTACACAGCTTACCGAAAAAAACAGTCGTACTTCTCCAAGCAAAAAGTCATAACCCAACAGGGGTAGATTTTACCAAAAAACAATGGAAACAGATCTCTGCTATCATGAAAGAAAAAGAGCTTTTTCCTTTCATTGACTCTGCATACCAGGGCTTTTCTGAGTCTTTAGAAGAAGATGCTTGGGCTATCCGCTTTTTTCTAGAAGAGGGGCATGATCTATTTGTTGCCCATTCGTTTTCTAAATCTTTTGGTATTTATAATGAAAGAGTAGGGGCATTTTATGCTGTAGTTAAAGACTCTACATCTATCCCCCTTGTGCAAAGATACCTCAATCGTCTCGTCCGAGTAAACTACTCAAATCCCCCTGCTCATGGAGCTGCCGCTATCCGATACATATTAAAAGATGGAAGTCTTACTAATTCTTGGACAAAGGAACTAGAGATGTATCGCAAGCGTATTAATAGTATCAGAGAGAAGTTTAGCATTGCTCTTACCCCTATTTTTGGTGACGTTTTGAGTGCCTCTATTAAAAATGGACATGGATTTTTTTGCCAACTACCACTAAGTGTTGTGGAAATTGGTCGATTAAAAGAAGAATTTGGTGTATATATGACTAATTCAGGGAGAATAAGCCTCCCAGGTTTGAGTAGCAATAGTTTTGATTACGTTATCGATTCGCTAAGGAAGGTAAAGGAAGGGTAGATGAAAAAAAGGGCATGGTTTTCTTACTTTATTTTAGCGATCCTATGCTTTTCACTTCTTAATTTTAAATACCCTTTTATATTAGCGCTTAGAGGGCCAATATTTGGTTTTGAAGAACTTTTTGCCGCCTCTTCTATTGACCTAAAAGATTTAGAAATTTCAGAGCTTAAAGCTGAAAATTTACATCTTAAGGAACAAATTGAAGCAGCGACCTCATATCTTCTATCGGCAGATCATATAGAAACTATTTATAAAAAATGTACCAAGTATGAAAATGAAAATGCAGAAGAATTTTCATCTTTCTACACCCGGCGCTTAGATGAAACGGTCAGTTTGTTAAAACAAACAAAATGGATGGTTCCTTGCAATGTGATCTATAGAGATCCATCAAATTGGAGTAGCGCAATATGGGTAGATGTGGGCTCTTTGCAAAATAAGCTCTATAAAAAAGAAATTATTGCCGTAGATAGCCCTGTAATATTTGGAAATCAACTTATTGGTGTTGTAGAAAAGGTAGAAAAGACAAAAAGCTTAGTAAGATTGATTACAGATTCGACAATCTCCCCATCTGTGCGCTGTGTTCGGGGTTATGAACAAAAGGCTCATATTCATAATTATTGTAAACACCTTAGAGATCTTCTTCAAATAGAAGATCTAGATACTAATAAAAGCCTTATTGAAGAGTTGGATCACACAATCTCTTCTTTTAATGACAATGAACAAAGCTTTTATCTTGCAAAAGGGTATACAATGGGAAGTAGCCACCCTATCTGGAGGGGGAGAAGTTTGACCTTACAGGGGATTGGCTTCAACTATGATTTTGGCGATGATGAAGGTGCGCCAAAATCAATCCATGATGCAACAAATATCCCTTTGTTTCAGAAAGGGGATGTCCTTTTAACTACTGGACTTGATGGAGTTTTTCCTTCAGGCTTACTTGTGGCTTTTGTTACGGAGGTGTTTTCTTTAAAAGAAGGCGCTGTTTCTTGTGAGCTTCAGGCAAAAATAGCATTACCAGAATTTTCAGATTTAAGTAAAGTCACGATCTTACCTCCAATGTAAATCTGGTTTACATATTTTCTAAATTTGATTTTTTGCTAAATACGTTTGCATATAGCGCTGCCCTTTGCTCATGATGGAGATCGGAAGGAAGAATTTTGTAGGGAGAGTTCCAATCCACAAGGCTTCCGCAAGCATTCAAGGGACTGGTAATATCTTCAGTAAAAAATAGAGGTTTATCAAAAAATAGGAAGTCATATCCAATGGAACTAATATCTGTGTAGAGAGCATCCATCATGGATAAAAGAGGGTAGATAGGAAAGAAATTTTCAATAAAGAAAATTCCCTCTATTCCTTCATACCTAATCATAGTTGCCGTAAGAGTTCCTTTTTTATAGCTATTTGGGTGAGGTTTTATAAACAAGGTGGTGTTTTTTGGTTTTTGAGCAATGAGTCTATCAATCATGCTCGAAATATCAAATTCCCAGGAAGGAGCATACAAGATATTTGTCCTATCGAATCTAAAATGATTTTTTAGGAGGGTGTGGTAAAAAGCTTTATATTTTATAAAGTATTGCAATCTGAAGTTGCCGATAGAAATGGTTTTTTCTTGCTCTTCTTGAGGGAGCATCAATTTCATTTTATCTCCATAAATAAGGAGGGTATCTTCATTTGTAAGAGCGGACATATTGTTCTTATCTGACGCCCCATGAGGTAGCCAGTAAGAGTGGAGTCTTTTTTTAAAGGTGATCTCTTCAAACAAAAAGATGGGGTCTAAAAGCTGCCTTGGGAGGGTGGAGAGGATCCCCTCATAATTTTCTGTGATGATTGCTGCTACATCATTTGGATTGGCTAAAATACAGGTAATATCTTTGTATTGTTCTAAAGCAAAGCAATAGAGTGTGTTTGAAGTGATGTAAAGTGGAATGTCTAGAAGAGAGCATATGGGTGCAAGATGGTCTAGGTGTCCATCATCTCTGCCGTATAAAAGTGCTGCAATTTTCTTCATCTCTTTTTTATAGCAAGCTGTAGATAATAAAGCCATTGTTTTGGTATAGTTTTTGTATGAGTCACGAACATGCTTCGGAATTAACAGATTGGTTTGCCCATGTTCAAAGAGACTTTCCTTGGAGAAAGGATAGAACCGCCTATAGAGTTCTTGTCTCAGAGATTATGCTTCAGCAAACTCGCGCAGCAGCTGTAGTTGCTTTTTATGAGAGGTGGATAAAGAGGTTCCCTGATTTTTTAACGCTGTCAAAAGCCTCTGATTTAGATGTCATAAAATTTTGGGAGGGGCTGGGGTATTACTCTAGGGCGCGAAATCTTAAGCAGATTGCAATTGCTGTGATGGAAAAATTTAATGGGGAGTTTCCTTCATCTTATGAAAATATTTTATCATTTAAAGGAATTGGCGTTTATACTGCCGCTGCTATCTCTCACTTTGCTTTTAACAAAAGAGCAATTGGTGCAGATGGAAATATCAATAGAGTGATTGCAAGGTTTTATGGTTACACAGAAAGGGTAGATAGGAAAGGTGGTGTATTACATTTATTAGACCAATTTATTCCTGCTAAAAGAAGTGATCAAACTTTTGAGGCCTTAATTGAGCTTGGAGCAACTATTTGTACAAAGAAACCCAAATGTATAGAGTGCCCATTAAGGGATGGCTGCAAGGCTTTTCAGGAAGAATTGCAAAGTGTTATCCCTGTAATTAAACAAAAGCCAAAAATACAAACATTGAACAGGATAGTCTTTATCATAGAAGTGAATGGCTCTGTGGTGATAAAGAGGGAATGTAGAAATCTTATGAAGGGTCTTTATGAATTTCCTTATCTAGAAGAAGACTCCTCTATTAATCAATTAGGGGTGATAGAAAGTCTCTTTTTATGCAGATTGAAAAAAACTTGTGAACATAAAAAGGTGGTCCATTACTTTACTAAATATAAAGCAGTTTTATCTCCTATTACCTGTGCTGTCTTTGGATCAATCACATTGCCAGATGGTTATGAACTTATTTGTAAAGAAAAATTAGGAGAGCTTCCTTTCTCTTCTGGACATAAGAAAATTAGATTGCAAGATAACTCCCTTTGCAGTATTTAGTGGCTATGAAAGGTATGAAAAGAGCTCTTGAATTTACTGAAGTAATTCCTTCTAAAGAGGAATCAATAGAGCATCACGAATTTTCCGATGTCGTTGCTCTTATTAGCAAGGATTTTGGAGTTAAAAATGTGATTGATTTTGGGTGCGGGGATGGAAGGCTTTGTAAAACTTTTTCTAAAGAGGGTTATTTAGGCGTAGATATTGATGAAAAGATCATTAATGCTGCAAAAAGTAGATTTTCAGACTATGTTTTTACTACCCCTACAAATACTATATATACTACAGAAATGTTTATGGCTTGTAGAGTTTTGTCAGATCTCTCAGAGGAGAAAATCCATGAGATAATGAAAAATGTCCGCTGTAAATGGCTCCTTGTCATAGAGCCTCTCGGCGAGGCTAAGCTTGATGGGAATGTATATTCTTTTTTTAATAGGGATTTAGAAAATTACCAAAGAATTATGAGAGCTCATGATTTATTGCTTTTTCAGCATAAAACCAAATTGATTGGGAAAAATAGCTCTCAAGATGTTTCCTTTTTACTTTTCAAGCGTTGCGGACGAAATCCTAACTTGTAATTAATATTATAATTTCCTATTATTTGCTTTTTATATCAAGAAATGATAAATTTATAGATTATAATTCAGGTTTTTATAATGGTACAAAGTTTATTTATAGCCGAGCATACTAGACCTTTAGAGTATGTGCCTACTGCTTTTGAGAAAATTGCGGCATTGGAGAATCTTGCTGCAAAGATATTTGCCTATTTTTTTTACTTTTTGTTTATTATTGCACCATTTATCGATGTCTTTATTGCAATCAGCAACGGCGTTCTCATAAAGAAGAAGAATATTTTGAATCAACAGCCAATGGAAGCGTCTTTTGTAGGGGAATGCGCTGTTGTAGATGCAGTGGGAGCCGTTCCTGATACACAAAGGGATTTTCCTGATCCAGGGACAAGTGTTGAATATTTGGTAAGGCCTCCTTTGACAGCACCACCGAGCAGAGTTTCTACCCAGCCATTCTTTCCAACATGGTTTTATCAAAATTCTAGAGGATCAAACTTCAACCAACTTGTTTCAGATGCTAGGGGCAGAACAATAAACATGTTCAGACAACTGAGTAATTTTTAATTTCTTGATTCTATATTTTCTAAACACTATAATTCTTCCTTTGAATAGAGGAGTCTATGAAAGGGGATTTAGTGCAGAAGGAACTTACTGTTTGGAATGTATTATTACAGTTAAAATGGGTTTTGCTCTCAGTGGCAATTTTTTTGATAAGCCTTGCTCTAGTTTTATCTAAAGCTCATCCTGAGAGAAAATCTTTAGCAAAGGACTATAACTACTTATATTCTGTTGCAACATCTATAAAAAATGGCACAGAGGTTAACCTCCCTTCTTTAGAGGAAAAACTTGAGGTATTTACCTCTCTTCGGCCAACCTTCGATCCGTTATTTACAAAGAAGTATTTAGATGTTGAGGAGTTTACAAAAGTAGAGTCTATTTTAAAGGGTATAAATAATCGATTGGCTGTCAAAAATAGTCTTGTGGACTTATTTTCTAAAGGATCACTTGCTTTAGAGAGGCAAGATTTATTACAGGCCTATGCAGAGTGCAAAGCTTTAAATGAGACATCCTTTTCAAAAGAAGATTATCCTTTCCTATCTATTTATAATCAATATAGAGTTGTAATGCTCGAAGAATTGCTCGATATGAAAGAGGAAGCAGAGAAATCTAGAGAGGCTTTAAAGGCTTATCTAAAAGGAGCTGTGAAAGAGGTGGTGGAGAAAAGCTCTTTTTTAAGTGCAATTCAAAGTGATGTGACAAATTCAAACTAGAGGGTCCTATGAGTGTTAAAAAAATTTTTGTTTTACTAATGTGTCTATGCAATTTTGCATTTTCTGTGGAGTACTCTCTTAAAGAGCCACTGAAAAAGAGGTCTCCAGATTGGAAAACTACTGTTTTAAAAAGACATTTTAACGGACAGGATCAAGTGATCCAATTCACTCAAAAAGTAGGAGATAAAGACGTTCCTATTAAGCGGTATGTTTTTTCTGAAACAGGAGTTTTACTCCTTGAAGAGGATGTAACTACCATTGAAAAAGATGGCGCTTTTGAAGTAGTTCCTCACGGCGCATCGATATCATTTTATGGGCCAGGATCTGTCCAGTCAGTGAAAGAATATGATCAAGGGGTGATAGATGGGCTAGCTATTGATTTTTTCAAAGAGGGCGGAGAGGAAAAAGTTGCTCGCTTTGAAAAGGGTGTTTTAGCAGGCAATAATGTCGAGTATTATCCAAATCATGAAAAAAAACAGGAATGTTTTTATGTGAATGGGCAAATAGAGGGTGAGGTTTGGCACTATTATCCAACAGGGAAAAGAAGAGGTAAGTCCCCTTTTGTCAATGGATTATTACAAGGCACTGCCATTACTTGGTATGAATCAGGGGTGATAGAAGAATATAGGAACTTTATAAATGGGGAGCTTAGTGACTCAGAGAGTAAGGCTGCGTTAATCTTTTATTCTGAAGATGGATCTGTAAAGTTGACTCAGAGGTATAAGCATGGAATAAGGCATGGGGATCATCTCAGTTTCTTTCCAAACGGCAGTAAAAAAGTCTTCCAGACATTTGTAGATGGTTTACTCGATGGTAAAAGTTACGAGTATTTAGAAAGTGGAGAGGTAATTGGCATTGCTGAATTTAAAAAAGGGGTGCCCATCGGCGAGCATTTTGTAAAAAGCGCTGCTGGAAAATATCTCTATTTAGCTAATTTTGATAAGAATGGAAAATTGCTCGATTATATTTGTAAGTATAATGAACAAGGCAGTTTGCTTGAAAAATACTTTCTTGATGGGAATACATTTGATAAGGAGTACCTTGTCTATTATGACAATGGCAACCTTAAGAAGTGCTATCATTATAAGGGAGGGAAGCTTCATGGCACATTTGAGGAATATTATGAAAATGGAGCAGAAAAAATACAAGCAAACTATATAGAGGGAAGTCCAGATGGGGCAGTTTCTTGTTGGTATGCTAATGGCCAATTAATGAGAAAAGAGATCTTTAAGAATGGAAAACTTGACGGCGAGCATAAGCTGTATTATGAAAACGGTGTTCTTGCTACCACCTTATTTTATAAAGATGGAAAGCTTGATGGAGAGATCATTCATTACTATGACACAAATATTGTAAAAGCACGTATCCAGTATAAAGACGGTCTTCATCATGGAGACTACTTAGAGTATTTTCAAGATGGTGGGGTTTGTGTCCAAATACAATTTGTAGAGGGTAAATCACACGGTAAAACAATGATCTACGCAGATAAGGATACTCTATCAAAAAGTGAAGAATATAAGAATGGCGATCTTCATGGCAAGTGTACCCATTATTACAAAGATGGAATTACCGCTTTTACATGCAACTATATTGAAGGTAAGTTAGACGGCGATTATACAGGATATTTTCCAAGTGGAAGACTAGCATACCATAAACACTTTAGCAATGGACTCCTTACCGGTAAACAAATTAGGTACTTTGATATAGATGGAGAAATTAAGGCTCTTGTTGAAAGCTACAATGAGGAAGGAAAAAGGGACGGGGAGCAAAAAATCTTTTATGAAGATGGACAAATTCAAAGTTTGATTAGCTATCAAAATGATGCATTGCATGGACCTAGAGAAATCCGAAATGAAGATAGAGAAGTGATTGAAAGTGCAAATTATAATCATGGAGATATTGACGGATTACTCTATTTCAAAGAAGAAAATGGCACTATCAATGAAGTAACCTTTAAAAAGGGAGTGCGTGTTGGCGCGATAAAAGTATTTTACCCTCTGCACCCTAAATATGGCTTAGTACAATTTTTAGAGGCAAATAATGTAGATGGGTATCTCCACGGGCCATTAAAAAAATATCATCAAAATGGCATCCTTGCCGAGGAATATATAGTTACAAAAGGACTGATCGATGGCATTGCAAAGTACTGGACTGCTGAGGGCCTCCTTTTAAGAGAGGCTAAGTTTTCTATGGGCCACTTGTCTGGTGAGGTCAAAGAATTTTATAAAGATGGCGCTCTCAAAATAAAGACTAACTATGAAAATACAAGACCTACAGGCGAAGAGGTCACTTATTATCATGATGGTTCTGTGAAACACTCCAAAATATATGAAAATGGTCTACTCCATGGGCTTTCAAAAAGCTATAATGAAAATGGCATCTTGATCTTTGAGGCGGAATACAAAAATGGTCTAAAACATGGGATCTTTAATAAGTACTTCGATGATGGCAGAAAGAAGCTTTTTCAAAAATATGAAGAGGACAAAAGAGTCGATAAACAAAGCTTTACAGAAGATTAGAATCACATAAGATTCTTTAAGGCTTAAATTCTCTTAATTTTAATATACTGCTTTACCTTCTTTGCTTTAAAATCGATGTTTTTATTCATAAGTCTAAGAATATTAACAACTTATAAAATAATGACTGAGTTAATTCTTGAAATTAATTCAATAATGATGTATAATAAGTATATAATAAACAAAGGTTATCATTATGTCGATTTCAAGTGTTCAGCCAAATAGTACTACGATTGGAAAAGTTTCTAGGTATGAATATAACCATGGACCAACAACAGTGGTGATTGAACAGGAAGCTAGCGCAGATAAAGTTGCTAATACAGTTGCAACTATATTGGAGAATCGAAAAGTAAGTGATGGGCATCTTCCTAAGGCTGAACATCTTAATGGAAGTAGACTCCCTGTTGGAAATATGACTGCTATCATAAAAGCAAATAGTATAGATTCAGAGCATAGGACTCTTTGGGCAAGAGAGTCTGAATATGGATGTGTTGCATCAAATCAGGATAGATCGACTCCTCATGTGCAGATGTTAAGAGTTTGGCAATCTCAGAGCAGTGATCAAACATTTGAAACGACAAACTATTTAGGAAGGGCTGATACAAAAGAGCGCTTACAAGAGCAGGTAAAGTTTATCATAGAGAATAATCCGGAAAAATTAGCTCCTGTAGAAGATGAAAATCATACTCATACTCATACTTTTACCTATTTTGTGAACTCTTTAACTAAGAACGGAAAAATTAGAGATCTCTCTCCATTAGATGAGAGAGAATCTTTAAAGCAAGAGAAAAAGCTCTTGGCAGAAGAAAATATTGTTAAAGTTACTATAGATGGAAGGGATCGTAATGTCCTACTAAAACCTATTCATATTCATCAAAATATAAGTGATGCAGGCCAGTTATCTTCTTGCCTACTTAATGATAATTTAAACGGAAAAAAGTTAGAACAAGATATCAATAAGGAAGGGTATAATAAATTATTTGATTTGATTAATGACATGACTGACGGGCCTAATAAAACTTTAGCAACTCAGCTAAAGGATAGATTAGAGAATCGAGCAGGTCTTTCTCAAAGAGAGCAGTTTATTTTTACCGATATACTTCAAAGGCTAGTAGGATTAATTGCGGTGTACCATTGTAAATCTTCGGTAGATAGAGGAGGTACAGCTGCTGCAATTGGAGCTACAAATGCTCATTTTCTTAAAAAAGAAGGGTTTAGTACTGTAGATGAAATAGAGAAAAAAATTAAATCAGATGAATACAAAGAGATGTTTTTTGCTCAATTTTCTAGAGCTCATCAGGAAACTCTCCCTGCACGATTCGGAATGGATGAAGATGGAGAACTCACTGGTAAACAAAGGCTAGGCATTAAAATGTATGGCGAGGTTTTAACAGATTCTTTACCTTCAGGTATGGTTAAAGAGACTCTTTGGGAAAAAAGCTCTGGAGTAAGAAAATTTACAGCTGCCATTGCCACAATTGCCTATGTCCTTTTATTTCCTATAATCATTGCCGTTATGTTCGCAATTGGCCATCTATTCCTTGGAATTGGCCAGCTAATTACATGGGCAAAGAAAGGGAAATCTATAGCGGGGAGAATGGGAGATGGGCATGCTCTTTTATATTCACTTACGCCATGGAATATGCATAAAGCGGTACATAAGCATATAGATTATTCTAATGAAACAATGCAAAACTATCGTTTACTGGGCAAAGCCAAAGCTAAGAAATAATAGAGCTCAGAGCTCTATTATCAGTCAGTGTAGAACTCAAAGAGACAGTCATTTTCAGCTATCCACTTTGTGAGAGTTTTATCACTTGGCAAGGCAGTAGGGGTGATTTTTATTGCATAGGTAGCCTTATCAACAAATAACTTACCAGTATAAAAAGAGGTGGGGATCTTCTTTACCTCTAAGCCATTTGTATTGCCCCCAAGAGTTGTTTCGGTAGTATTCCCATTTTGATGAATTAAAAGCATAAGGTTATTCTCCTTAATCCCATTTTCATGATACAGGTACAAGAGGGTATCTCTAAACGCCGCCCTCCCATTTCTCTTGCGAAATTCTTGCACAGTATCATACCCAAGGTAAGAAAATACAGAGGTAAGGACCAAAAGAAGGGCTAGGCAGACAGAAATCTCAATAAGGGTAAAGGAATGCTTACGACGGTTTATTTGCTGCATCAATGATATCCTTGTTATATGCCCAAGGATAGTTTTCCTGAATCTCTTCAAAAGTCATTCCCTTCTCACTATGCAAGTATGTCGTCCATTTCTCAGAATAAAGAATAAAGTCATCACCACCTACTGCATAAAGTTGAAAATCATTACCCCAACCATCCTGAAGAAGTTTCTTTGTAGTCTTCACAAGACCTGATCCCATCAATACTTTACTAGGCTCGGCTAAAATTTCAGTGACGGTGGTCCCTGAAGCTAACTCTAAAGACAAAATATCATAAGCTTCTCTTGAGGCAGTCTCAGTCTTAAATGCTCGACCTTTTACAAGGCTTCCCTTCATATTATGACTCATTACTCCACCAACAATTGAAATAATAAATATCACAATCATAATTTCGATGATGGTTAATGGGCTTCTTCTTTTTATTTTCATAGTATTATTCCTATAGTAAACTTGAGACATCTGTTAAAGGGATCAAAACCGCGAGTAATACAACCCCAACAATTATCCCAATTAGTAGTAAGAGAATAGGTTGCAGCAAAGCGGTAAATTTTTCAAGTGCTGTTTTTACTTCTTCATGAAAAAGAGCTGTAATATGGCGTAAAATCGGAGATAATGACCCTGCATGCTCCCCTGTAGAGATCATCTTTGAAACAAGCATAGGAAAATGTTTTGAAATACCTATCGTTTTAGAAAATTTTTCCCCCTGCTTTACTAATGCAATCACCTTATCAAGATCTTGCTCCAGGTAGGGGTGATGCAAAGAACCTTTTGAAAGCTCTAAGGCTGTAAGGATTGGAACTGTACTCTCTAATAAATTGTACATACTTGTAGTAAATCGTACGATAGCAATTTTTGTCGTAAGGTCTTTTATAATACGTATTTTGTAAACCATTTTCTTTATAGACAGTTTCATCTGGGTATTCTTTATAGAAAAAATGATAAAGGCTAAAAAAACAACAAATGCTGCCCCTAAATAAGGGAGGTTTGCACACATAAAGTTACTAATTGTAAGGACAGCGCTAGTAAGTGGGTGTAGGGTTCTTCCTTCAAATAATTCCTTCATTGAGGGGAGAATGAAAAGAAAGAGGCCAAATAAAATGACAAAAGAAAATAAAAGGAGAAAACAAGGATATAAAAGAGTATCTCTAATTTTTTTATTCCATTTTTCATTTGTCTCAATCATTATAGAGAGTTCTAGGAATGCTTTGTCAAGTCTGCCACTTTGCTCAGCAGATCGTATCATAGAAACGTAGATAAGGTTAAAGCTTGAAGTATATTGAGATAGTATACTTGATAGGGATTTACCATATTTCACACTATCGGTAAAGTCTAAGACCATAGGATATGCTTGCGTATTTTTATATTTATCCTCAAGAGTGATAAGGCTTTCATATAATGGGAGGTTAGAGTGAAGAAGGTAATATAAATCTTTAGTGATAGAGAGGAGTATTTTTTTGCTTATTGTAAAATCTTTTCTAAAGGAGGTTTGCTCAGAAATCTTTGTAGCAAGGATCTTTAGTTCATTCAACTTTTTCTTGGCATGATCAAGATTTTCCGCATCGATAAATCTGTAATGGCTCTTTTTAGAATTGAGTTCTTTATAACGAAATACTGCCAATTAATTCTCCTCAGGTGAGGAGGTAACACGTCTAATTTCATCGACAGTTGTAATCCCTTTATCCACATAGTAAAGGCCATCTTCATAAAGGGTTTTCATCCCTTCAGCTCTTGCTATTTCAGTAAGTGTCATGGCATCAACAGAGCTTGTAATTGCCCTTTTGATAGGATCGGTAATTTGAAGATATTCATAGATTCCTCGTCGATCCTTAAATCCTGACCCTGAACAATTTACGCAGGATTGTTTTGTGTCGGGAGCATTATTGCATTTTAAGCAAATCTTTCGAACTAACCTTTGAGAGCAAATGGAAATTAATGAAGAGGATATTAGGTAAGGCTCTACTCCCATATCTATTAATCTAATGATTGTGGAGGGGGCATCGTTGGTATGTAGAGTGGAAAAGACAAGGTGGCCAGTTAAGGATGCTTCAATTGCAATATCTACCGTCTCTTTATCTCTGATTTCACCAATCATGATCACATCGGGGTCTTGACGGAGGATATGTTTCAAACCTTTTGCAAAAGTTAATCCTCGCTTGTGATTGGTGTTGATTTGAGCCATTCCACGGAGTTTATTCTCAACAGGATCTTCAATTGTCATAATATTTAGATCGCCGCCAGAAATTTGCGTTAGGGCGCTATACAAAGTTCTTGTTTTACCACTTCCTGTGGGTCCTGTGACTAGGATGATCCCCTGTCTTTTTTTGATATCCCTTTCAAGATTGGCTAGAAGTTCCTCTCGCAGGTCAAGATTATTAAGACCTAAGAGGACAGTATTGTTATCTGAAATCCTTAACACAACTCTTTCGCCAAAAATTACAGGGACGGTGCTTAATCTGAAATCAATTTCCCGAGGGCCCATTTTCAGCTTGATACGGCCATCTTGAGGCATCCTGGATTCAGCGATATCTAATTCAGCCTGAACCTTTAGGCGGGTAATAATCTGGCTTTCTATTTGTTTTGGGAGAGAATGCTTTGTAAAAAGCATCCCATCGACACGGAATTTTATTAAAAGGTGAGTATCTGTGGGTTCAAAATGGATATCAGAGGCAGAAAGACGAAGAGCTTCTATTAGGATGCTATTTAATAGTGAAACAACTGAGGAGTTCTGATTTTCCTTTAAAAGATCATATTCTTTGTCTGGATCTGTTGTAAGAATATGTTGCTGACCTTCGGTAGTTTCTTGATAGTCAGAGGAATAAAGAATCTCAATTTGATTTTCGATGATTTTTTTTGAAGAGACTACTTCTTTTAGAGGGGACTTTAGTAGAAAGCGAGCCTCTTTTAATCCTTCTAAGGCATAGGGATTTGCTACTGCGACAAGGATTTTTCCATCTTCAAACCCTAGAGCGATAATTAAGTGCTTGCTTGCAAAAGCATAAGGGAGGAGTGCAGTCTTTTCCTTTATGTATTCGTATTTAGAAAAGTCTTCCACATACTCTAGACCAATTGTTTTTGCCCATTCCTTGGTAGGGGTTATCTCAGGCTTAAAGGCTTTGTTCATAGGTAATTCCATTTCCATAAATCAAGTCTAGACTTTTTCGCATGCTTATGACTTCAGCGCGCCTTCTAGATTCATTGATTTTCATTAGGATTTCATCGCAATCGCCATGCCTTCTTTTTAAGCGATCTTCTCGTATGCGTAATAAATCTGTAGATGGATCTTTAATAACTCGGGGCTTAATGAAAATAAACATTTCATTATTGGAATTGCTTGTCTTGCTAGAGCCAAAGATTTTTGCAAAGCCAGGAATTTCTCCAAGGAAAGGAATTTTGTAGTTAAGCTCTTCTACTTTTGAGGATCTTAATCCCCCGATAATTACTGTTTGGCCATCTGGAATGCGGACAGTGTTAGTGATGTGTCTTTTATGAACACTTGGCCTATCGTTAGCATTTGATTGGATGGTATCGAATCGGATATCATTTTCAAGGGTGATATATTGTTGGCCATTAGAGTCTTCGCCCTCTGGTTCATGGATGGTAGGGGTAAGAGTTAAAGTGATACCAAAATCTTCTCTTGTATAACTAGTTACTGAATCTTTATTTTTGATGGAAGAGCCGTTATTGATCGAAATTTGGTCTGTTATGGATAACGTTGTTGGCATTTGGTTCAAAGTGGTTGTCGATGGAGATGCCGTTACCATGACATTTTCTTGGGAAAGTAAAAAGGTATAGCTTAAATCAATAGCAGGAATAGATTTAGGAGACCCTCCAAAAAAACTTGTGGTGCAATTTGCCGTTGTCTTTAATATAAATTCCATGATACCGCCACCAGATTTACTTCCATCATATCCAAGGGATGTTTCACGGATGTTTGAAGAAGAATCTCCCATTTTAAGGAGGTTGATGCCGCTATTAGAACTACTTCCAACTCTTCTTTCACAAAGAAGAACTTCAATTTCTACCATCTTTTTTGGAGTATCGAGTTTTTTAAGGATTTCCTTAATTTTTGGAAGGGTGTCTCTGCGAACAACGATCAATAATGAGTGGGATGCAGGGAAGGGGAAGAAGTGTTCAGATTTTGCAGGGCCTCTACCAGGAGGCTTTTGAACATTAGTTATCTGATTTTGTGGTGTGTATCCTTGGGGCCCATGATTTGTTGGAGTGGGAGGAGAAAGATTTTTTGGAGCGGGCATAGGTGCTGAGGATACAGAGGAATTAGTAATTTCTGTGGATAGCAATGTTAAATAGACTTTAGAGAGTAATTCAGCAAGACCCTCTGGGTTTGCATGGCTACAATTGTGCCAATACATCGTTACTTCACTTGGATCATCAACTTGACATTCTGTTGTTCGCAAGAGAGCCTCCCCTTGTTCGACAATTTCTGCCGACCCAATTAAAATGAGGCTATTTTCCCCTTTTAAGGCAAATGCAGAGAGGCCGTTGCCCCCTTTCATAGAAGCCATTGGCTTAGAATAATCTGTCAATCCACCAAAATAGGCGCTTAACAATTTTACTGCATCATCGGCTGTGATCTTTTGTGGAGAAAGGATCTTTGAAACCCTCTCCTCTGCTTTATCCCACACATTTTCAGCAAGGGTGATAAGCTTTGAAATATCTCTTGATAGACCAACGATTGCAATCTTTGAATCCACTTGATAAATATAGGTGTTTTTTGGATTCTTGAATTTATCTAAGAAATAAAAAGAAGTCTTAATACTTTCAATAGGAGGTGTATAGATAAAAATTACTCGGCTATTTTCATCTATTGCCTTAAGATGAGAAATCTCTGAGGTAATCATATCTACATTTGTGAAATCTTCTTTTAAGAGGTAGAGCTGTTTTGCAAAAGGATTAATCTTTTTTACACCAATATTATTATGTGTTAAAATTAACTCAATCATCTTTGGAAAGCTCTCTTTTGGAATTGTCAAGAGGCTATGTACTGAAATTTTCAAAGAGGCAATTTCTGGAGGGATAATGTATAAAGATTCACAACTTCCATATTCAAGTATTAATTTTGAAATAGTTATTTCCCCAAGATCCCAGATTCCAGAATTATCTGCTGCCTGGCTATACTCATCCGATTGTGCCGATTGCCATGCACTTTCGATGTCAACAATCTCTTCTTTTATCGCATTGATCTTCTTGCGGGATTCTTCAAAAGTCACCTTATCACCACTTTCAGAGATTGCAAGAGCTGCTAAAGTATACTCATCTTCAAGTTTTGAATATAATTCTTTTACAGATTTATTTTTTTCTTGATAGGTAGAAACCTCTCCTGAACTGCCTTGTTCAACAAGATCAAGTCTCTTTTCTTCAATTGTATACGAAAAACAATGAATAACTAGGAAAAGGGGGGAAAGAGTTGTGAAGAAGCTTTTGAACAATTAGAACCTATCTGTAATCTTTATTTACTATACCTTAATGTGGCGTTTTTCTTAAGCGGAATTTGTAGTTTCTTGAAATTTGAGCGTGTTTCGTCAAATATATACCCAATAAACATTTCAGTATCCCCATTTTTTTCAATATGATCAAAAATAATAATTTCATTTAGGGTCTTAGAGTCAATGAGATCATTGAATTCTGCAATCGAATGTACCTGATTCCATGACTTTTGTTTCTTGACAAGCCAATCATTTGGTTTAAGAATATATGTTCTGCCTCCAAATTTACAAATAACTGATTCATTATTTCTTTTGTAAACCGTCTCAAAATTAAAACTTTGTATACTTGTACTTGGATCTTTACTCAAGGAAAGAGTCATCTTCTTTTTATAAAATCCATTTAAATCCCAAAATGTCCCAGTCATTTGATTGTTTTGAATAGATGTAATGAGAAATAAAGGCTTCCCCGCAGAGTCTTTTGACTTTTTTACCCAATTTCCGTTTTCAAAGGTGAGTCTATCCTGTTCTTTTACAGAGATCATTTGATGTGAATTAAAATATAGTCTTGGTAAATCTTTAGTGAGCTTAAATTCCTTTCCCCCCATTAAAGAGAGAAGTTTATCGGGACCATAAAATTTTGCTGAAGCGATGCTATTTACTAATTGTTGAGAGTCTTTGTCTAACTTAGAAAGGGATTTAGGGTTTTTTTCTAGAGAAATAAGCTCGCTAGTGTGATAAATTTCTTTATTTTCTTTATTTTTATATTTTACTTCAAAATTGAGTAAGAGAGCATCATCTTTTACAGAAACGGGGGTGATAGAATACGGGGTCTCAACATTAGTAAAGCGTATTTTATCGGATGGATCGCATTGAAGATAAATGATCTCATCCTCTTTTGTTAGGAGGGTGTTTTCTGATGAGGAGATAGAAATCGATCTATCATTGCTATTTGTAATATCAGGTCTATCATTATGATGGAGAAATGTAAGGTGTTTCAAAATATTGGGAGTTGGAACAAAGGGGATATGTTTAGTGACTAATAGAGAAGGGTTTGTCCCTTTCTTTTTAAAGGAATCTGTATGTGCACATTTTTCTTTTACCAAAAAGTTTTTTTTAATAGAGAGAAAGTCAAAATCGGCTTTAATTAGGATTAAAATACTCCCCAAAAAAAGGGAAAGGATGGCTGTAATAAAAAAAAAGTACGAGCCAAGTCGAATGACTCTCTCCCAGACTCTATAGGATATACCTCTAACAATCATAAGGATCCAATTTTTTATTATTTCCAAATGCAGTATAATGGGCATTTAATTTTTTGTAAATCAATATAAAGGTAAAATACAGATTGAATAAAAAATTAAAAGTAATTAAATGGTGATATAAAAGAGTCTGTATAGTTAATCTAATTATTGAAGGTATATTGTGGAAAATAATGATAGTAGAAAAAATAAAAGAGGATTTACTGTTTCTGAGTTAGAAGGAACAGCAAAACGTTTTGCTTCTGAGATTGGTTTAGCGGTGATATTTCTTGTCACGGCAGTCTTTACCCTAATTTGGGGTGGGGCTATGATGGTTTGGTCCATTATTTTATGTATGGTTCTTGGAATTGTGGGGGCGCTAATTTCTGGATCTATGATGTCATGGATCTCTAAAGCTCTAGATTTTATTTATAAGGATAAAATTATATTGATAGTGGTAGGGGTGATTTTAATCATTGTTGGAATATTTATCCCTGTGTTCATTTTTGGTTTAGTTGGACTTGTTGCTGGTGGTTCTTTATCATTTTCGATGAAAAAGAAGGCATTGGTGTTTGATTCAAAAAGTAGCGATAAAGAAGTTTAATAGACTTCTTTATGGCACAGGAAGGGATACATTGAATTCTTTACCAAATTCTTTTGCCTGTAGGAGATAGTGTTCATCCTTAGTATCAACAAAAGATTGTAGTGATAAAATACTTTTCTGCGTAACAAGTTTCTTTTTGAGGTTAGGGCGGCCCTTTCGAGCGGACTTCAATGGTAAGTCTTTTAAAATATTTATCCATCGATTTCCGCAGCGCCCTTGGATAAATACTCGAGAATTTTTGCCGCTTTTGCTATTACCATAGAATGTGAAATCTTTATCAGCAAGAAGGATCGGACTTACTTGATCTGAAACATAGGCAAGGGCGCCATCATCATCAGGAAAAGAGATCATCACATCATGAATTAATGGATGTTTGATATGTTTTAAAAGGATAGAGAATTTACGTGAGAAGGAAGAATGGGTACGAGTGTATAAAGAGAAGCCGTGATTTAGTTTTGCAAGCAAGGAGAGCATTGCTGTGTTATTATTGTCACTAACCGATGCTGTATAGATAGAGAAATTCCCTGCCTCTATCGCTGTTAAATTCTGCAATAATTTCCTATCGATTCTGATATTGTTTGCAAACTTTCCATCAGAAAGAATTAGACAGGATCTATGGGTCATTTCTTTAGATGCGGTGATTTTTTCTTTCTCTAGTAGAGATACTAAATCTTTAAAAGAAGTTTGACTGCTTTGTGTTATTTTTCTTAAGTACCTCTTCACATAACCTTTAGAGCTTGTGGTTGGATGAGGGTTTTGCTCATGAAGCATCTCTACTTTACCTTTTGAAAGAATGGCAATGTTAAAGGTAGAGTTGATGTCTAACTGTTCAAGAGAGGATACAATTGCCTCTTTAAAGATTCCAAATCTATGTGGTTCAATAGATGAGGAGGTATCTAGTATATATAAAATATGAACAGGGAGAGGTTCTAAAATACTTTTTTCAAAAGTCTTGATTGTGCAGGAAAAATCATTAGCTGTTTGAGAGTCTCCTAAAAGCATCCGAGTTTCTAAGTTAAAGGCTTCAGGGAAAGAGTCAGTATGTAATTCATCAAGAGAGGGAAGGTTAAATAGAAAGTACTGCGTCATTCTATTATTTCTGTTCACTAAAGAAGGATCCCCAGATTGTGTATAGTCCTCATTAAATTCTGTGGAATCAATTAATGAAAGCATGGGGTTTAGGAAAAATGAGTTCTCTTTATTAATTGCTGTAAGTTTTGGCAGGGAAAGTTCGCCTCTGAACTCAGCATTATTAATAGATAGCTGATCTTGTAGAAAGATATTTTTCGATGAATAAGGGAGAAGAATTTGAAATGGGGGAACTTCTTTTAAGTCGTTAGTTGCAATAACTAACTCTTCTTCTTTACTATAATTTATAGGTGTTTCAATTGCAATTACTCCCTTTTCTGCAATAATAGCGTCATCTATTCTCTCCATTTGGTCAAAAAACTCAACATGAGAAACTTCTGCATCAAATGGATGTAAAGGATCTGCTATTTTAGGTTGTATCGAGGATTTAATTTGCGTAGAATGCAGTTTTTTATAAGGCATTTTAAAAGTAATATTTATCGCTTTTTGTTTCTCTCTTTGATCGCCGCCAATATTTAGCGATCTATTAACAAATTTTGCAAGTTTTTCATCTTTTGTATAGTCTGGTAGACCTTTAGAAAAGACGGCATGGATATTTTCTAGAAGATGTCCTAACTCACTTTCGGAAAGGGGGAGAGGCTGATTTTGTTCAAGGGGATAAAAAGCAACAGAACCATCAATGGGATTTTTTTTATGCCCTTTCACTAGGATTAAGGAGAGGGGTTTGGTATTTTCGACCTGTTCTTTTTCTGGAGAGACTTTCTCTTCAAGATAGAATGCCGCCAGATACTCAGATGTACGTATTTTCTGATCATAGACTTCCCCTGGGAATTCATTTAACCTTTTCTGATCTGAAATGGAAGGATCTCTAATTGAAGCATAATACCCCTTTTTCCGAAGGTGATCCTTTGGAATGTATACAAGGCTATTAGGAGTAAATTCATGTGTAGTTCCGTCTTTTTTTAGGATCAAGGGGAGGCTAATCAGATTTGATTTAGAAAAATCTTCTTTAAAAGGGGTGTTGTGTTCTATGGGCTCTCCATTTTTATCAAACTCACGGGATTCAATGGAGGCAAGATTTCCTGTGCTTAGTAAATTCTGATAAGGCTCTACTAAAAAGGTCTTTTGAATCGTGCTAGGTATTCTTACTGGCAAAGAGGGAGCTGCGCTTTTTGGATCGGTATTAAAACAATACTTGTTAACAATAACTTTTTTTTCCTCTATTTTTTTCGCTGATAGGGGGGTAAGATAAGTAAAAGAAAGAGGTGTTGGAAACTCTTTTTCATCCACTACTACTATAATAAGAGGGTTGAGAACAAATGGTTTATCAGATACTTCAAGTTGAAAAGCAACAGAGGAGGTCTTTAAAGGTTTTTTTTCGACATGTGGTAATTGAATTTTTTTTACATCGAAAGTTTCAGAAAAAATATCTGGCCGATAGGTATAGACATTGACTATTTCTGTTAGAATTTCAGGGAGAGCTAGAGCTTTGTATTCAACTTCGAGAGACTCTTCTTCTTGCCAGGTAGTTGCATATTGCTCTTGTTTATATAATTCTTCTGAATAAAGCCCCCTTTTTTCTTCGAATAGATTGCTTTTATGAGGTGATAAAGCCATAGGATCTTTTATGATAACAGCAGCAGCAAGCTGCAATTTTTTAAGTGATGCATCTTCTTTTGAGATATTTGTGACAAACTCTTTTGTTTTTGTAAAGGTGAGAACTTTGAATTCTAGAGAGGAATTTAGCCGCTCTTCCAGATCGTCGATATAAGTGACCCTATCATCGGGATAAAAGATGGCTCTAATATTTTGGTGATCTTTGGCTTCCTTTAAATTTGAGATAATATCATCAAAAAAATTCTTCTGGACGTAGTTTTTTTTTGTTTCCTCAGTAGTTGCTAAAGGATCTACCCAATAGCCTTTTGAGGTAAACTTTTCTGACGCAACTTTAGAATCAATAGATGGTAGTGGCAACTGGTTTTTTTTGGTTTTCACCTCCCAGGTAAGTGTATTTGCTTTGCTAGGCAAAGAGGTGATATGAGCAACAAGTAGGTCTTCAAACGATGAAAAAGAGACAAGGGCATTAGATGCATCAATGATTGGAATGTCGAAATTCAGTTTGATTGTATCTAACGGATTTACTTCCAGACTTGGGATGAAATTCTTTTCTTCTGCATGTATATTTGCGAAAAAAAAGCAAAGGGCAATAGACTTCAGAAGTCTGATACTGATCTTCTTATCCCATGAATTCATTGTTCTTTTTACCCATTCCTTTTTTTAAAAAAGGGTCCCTTTTTTCACCAAATTTAGACTTTCATCAATTCGTTTTGATAAATAGACACTTACCTTTTCTTTTTTAAGAGAGAGTAAAAGCTGTTTAGCCTTTTGAGATAAGTCAACGCTAAGGGCGATATGATTATCCTTAACTTTAATCATCGCCTCCATTCTAAGAGATTCTGCTTCAATAAATTTCATATATTGAGCAAAAAGCTTTGCGTAATTTTCATTTCCTTGTGTTTGTTGAGAATACTTTTCAACCATTGGATCTTGATTGTTAGTAAAATCCTCACGAATTCTGTTTAAGAAAAATAAGTATTTGATATGTGGATCGTTACTCTTTGAAATCATTCCACGGATCTTGGCATATTCAATAGCAGACTCTAAATGGAGAGGTTCTGAGGCTGCATTTTTCTGAATTTGTGTATCTTTTAGGATGCTTAAGATGCTAAAAATCTGCTTGTTCTCTTCGTTTTTTTGACTACTTGCTAATTTGTCAAAATTCAAACGCATGACACAAAATTTTGCATATTCCTCGATGAAGGTCTTTTTCTTAGACTGCATCGTTGTGATAAAATTATAGGTGTCTAGAGCGTTTTCATTGTCTCCATTCAGCTCATAGGTCTTAGCAATTTCAAATAGCGCTTCTTGGCGTCCATTCCAATTCCAATTTGCATTGTGGGACTGCTTTTCTATTAAAGATCTCAAGACACGTATTTTTTTCTGTGTCTCTTTTTTTCGCCCTAAAAGGTTGGCATATTTTAATACTTCCCATTCTAGGAATGTCTTATCGGCAGAAATCGCTGCTAAGGCATCTGTTGATGGGTCTAAGAGAATTTCTTCAAATAGGGATAAGGATCTATTAAATGTCTCTTGATCTGCCGGCACATCGCCATCAGTGAAGCATACTTGCGTATCTGAAAATAGATCTGAGAGGTAGGAATGAGCAAGCCAAAGCTTGTTTTCCAATTTGATATTTTTCTCACCAAGAGATAATGCTGTGTATAGGTGCGATCTTGCTTTACCTATCAATGCTTTATGCATATCAGAATTTTTAGAAATAGTAAGGTAGGCATTAAAAAGCTCTAAATGAAGAGCCCCTTTCTTTGCTAAGTCCTTATCTAAAGAGAGCGCTTTTTCTGCATGCGTGCAGAACATATCGTTAGAATCTCCAAGCTTATGGTGACAAAGAGCTGTCAAAAGATGCGCTTCGGCTATATGGTCATTTTGAAGATGATCAAAAATCAATTTCTTTAGATGAGTCAACGCTACGTCATATTTTTCTAATTCATAACAGAGCTTGCCTTGTAGGAATAGACACTCAATTTTTTCTCCAGCATCTAAAACTTCGCTATGGAGCATGATTTTGTTTAGATCACTTAGAAATTCTGTTTTAGAATAATCATTTTTTTTTGTCTCTTGATTTGCTTTAAGAAGATTCAAAGAGGAGGACAGAAGATACTTCCACGCAATAGGGGAGTGCTTGCTTTCAGTATATTTGTTTACAAAGTCATTTAATGTCTTTCTAGAAAGGGTCCAGTTGTCATTGTTGTAAGCTACAAGACCGTACTCTAGGTAGAGCACCTCTTCATCTTTAAAGATGGCTTTATTCTCAATTAACTTTGCAAGCTCATACTCTGCCTCAGATGCACGTCCCATCTCTTTTAGCATCATTGCATGGATAAACACTGCCTGACAAAGCTCTTTATCATTTGGGAAGCTGATTTCTAAATCATCTAGAGCCTCTTTGTACAATTTCTCATTTTTTAAGAATTGTGCTGTAGAAAGCTGCATTAATAATGCATTTCTTTTTTCTTCTTGGGTGCCATCATTGGAGGTTAAGAATTTTTCTAGGTGGCTATTTGCTTTATCATAAGACTTTAATGCAAAATAACTTCTTGCAATGATGTACTCTAAAGTAGACTTTTTCTCATCTTCTATAAGATTTAATACTTCCATGTAATTAGAGACTACATCCTCATATCGCTCTTCTTGAAAAAATAGGATAAGACGATTTAAGGCAGAATCCTTAGTTTTTTCCCCTTTTATTTTCATGATCTCAGTAAATGTATTAATTGCCAAAGGTTTATCAAACTCTGCCTGAGCAAGTGCTGCATGGAATAAAAGTTCTTCTTTTCTTGCTGGGTGTCTTTTAGAAAGCTCTATAAAAAATGACTGCGCTTTGTCATTTGTTGCTTGTAGGCGATAGATCTCTGCTAAAGCAAACATGGATGGATCATTAAAAGAGGAGTCTAGGATTTTTTCATAAAGGGGTAAAGCTTTGTTTAAGTAGGTATTTTTTTTATCGTCAGCAGTCATTTTTAGAGAAGCTCTAAAATAGCCTTCAGCCATCAAGAAATAATACTCATCTTTTCGATCAAGGAGTTCTTTTGACATCTTTGTAAGGTATGGAATTCCAGAGGCAATAAGTTCATCATACCTTTCAAGCTCGTAATAGCATTGCATTTGGTTAAGTAAAAATGTTTCAATCACATTTACATGCTTGATTTTTTGATAGGATGTAAGAGCCTCTTGATAATTTCCCTCTTGAATTAATAAATCTCCATAATTTCCCCGCAATTGGTCACAAAATTTGCTCCCTTCATGGGTTTTTAAAAATGCTACGATCTCTTTTTTCACAGTTTCATAGTCTTGATCCTTCCAAAACTCTGTAATCCTACGGAGCATAAAGCCTTCTTCTTTTGTCGTTGCTTCATAAGATGTAGCCCCAAATAGCGTGATGAAAGAACCTGTGCATAGGAAAATAAAAGTTGAAAAATTAACAAAATATGCCATGGTATCCTCAGATTTTTTGTATCTGATTATACAAAGGAAATATTATAGGACAAATGAATTTTTTACTTTTTATGAAAAATTATAATGGGCAAGAAGATTTTTCGCATATAATGCATCTAGTTTACGCAGCTGGGTATAGATTTTCAGCCCTTTGGAGCTCTTGTGATGCTTAAAATATAAAATCCCAAGCTTATACAGGATCTCTTTATCATCGGAAATTTTACTCATGAGGATCTCATATTGCTCCATCTCTTTTTCGCAATCGCCGAAAAATGAATATAAAGATGCTAAATCTGAATGAACCCAATACTCATCATCACAAATCTCACTAATAATTTTCAGTTCCTCAATGGCTAAGGTATAATACTTTTCAAGGGCTGCTGAGAACTCATTTTTCTTAGAGAATGTGGAATAAGTAAATGCTTTTTCTAAATGCTTTCCATCAGGTTTTTTATAACAGGTTGCAAGCGTAGCATATGTTTTAGATAAAGAGGAATGAAAATCTAGATTACAGGCGCAATCCTCTAAAATATAGGCATGCTGATCTAAGGAGACTTCTAGCAACTTTTCTTGAAAGTATACGATATCATTGTAATGGAAATACAAGAAATGGGAGATGATGTGCTTTTTAGAAAACTTAAAAGGATGAATTGTCAGATAAAATAATTCTTGGGTATGAAGAGCCTCTGCTAAATCCCTTGTGCACTCAGCAATTGCTAAATGTAACTTGTCATTAGCTTCAATATTTTTAGAGAGGTGGAGGGAGCAATGATGTCGGAATTCTTTGCAAATTTTATCAATTGCATCTAATTTTCTGTTTTTTTGATAAAAAGCAATTAATGAATAGGAAGCTATGCTTAAAAATAATAGCGCAATAGAGGCGGAGGTATACATAGAGAAAGAATTCATCGTAAATAGAGAGGCTGTAACCATCATCTGCACAAGAATAAATAGAAGAAAAGAGAGATGCATGAAAGCACTTTGGTGCATAAGAATCTTAAAATTAGCAAGTGCGGCTGTTTTCCCCTTTGAAACAAAACTAGTATATAGCTTAGGGGGGGAGGATCCTGAGGGTAGTGTTTGGTAAAATGTAGCCATAAGTTTTTTTAGTGATTTTTTTTCAATTATCTTAGATATTTATATAAAATCATACATATTCTCAAGATGAATTTTCAAAATGAGCGGGTGATTTTACGAGGCAATCATAAATTGTATGACACTATAGGGGACTCCTTCTAGCTGCATGGTCACAACATCATCAGCTGTGAGCACAAAATTACTACTTGTATATTTTATTAAATGGATCAAAATGTGCTCTTTTATCCCAACCTCATGAAGAATTAAAATATCTTTTACTTTTAATTCCTCTTGAATGTAAATCTTTTGCAAGACATCAGGGTAATGGATCTCTAAAACTAAAATCTCATCTTTGTTAAGCTTTATTGCAGCAATTACTCGTAGATTCTGTTGCTCAATAGGTTTTGAGTCAACTGACCGTTTGGTCTGAGAACAAGAGCTTAATACTATCATCATAAAAAATATAGTTAAAAAAGAAATTCTCATTGATTAATCTAATTAGTTAATTACACATAAACTTCAAATACATAATTAACGAAATCTTTACAAGAGGATTCTTTTTTTAGCAAGCTAAGCTTTGAGTTTTTTGGCTATAAAACTACAGGAGTATTTTGAGCTCCTTTCTATCTTTATAATGGAAAAGAGAGAGAAAGTGAGCAATTGTTCAACAAAGCTGTCATCGCCACTATAAAAATGAGCACCGATTCTTTCAAACAATTTTTCAAAACTTTCCTCGTCACCATGGGTGAAGATAGTGCCAATAATAATTCCGTTTTCTATCAGGGAATTGTGAATCTTCTTCATTGTAGAGCATAAGGACGTTGGAGGCAAATAAGGAAGAATATCGACTGCAATCACAAGATTAAAAGGGCCGCCATAGGACGGCATAGTTGCAATGTCTTTATTGATTAAATGAAGGTTTTCTTTGTTAGGTATGTTTATGCTTTTTTCTGAAAAAATGTTAAGTAATTTTTCGGATAGGTCAACTGCAGTAACGTGAGCTCCATTTTTAAACATTTGGAGTGTATTTGTGCCTGTTCCACAACCTAGATCAAGAACTAATTTAGGGGGGGTATCGAAAAAACGTTCAACAAATTTGTTAGTTAGGGAACATCGTTCAAATGCTTGTTCCTGGAATTTTTCGGCACTATCAGCTAGTGTAACTCCAGATAGAACAATTGGTTTATTATCAACAGCATTATAAGGAGTTGTAGCTACTGTTGCCCAAAATTCTTGTGAAGTAATTGCTGCAGAAATCATATATACACCTTTTTTCTTAAAGATGATAGCAAATCGAAAAGAATTTTAGCAAGACATAATTATTGGAATAGTATTAAGGACCTGAGGGAGCAGGTCCTTAATAGTGGGAGCATTATGAAGTTACAAGCTCTTCAGTATCAGCAAATTCCTCAGCTAAATCAAGTTTGAATCTGTATCCAATGCCGCGTACAGTGTCAATCCATCTAAAGTTTGGACCAAGTTTTCTTCTTACTGAAGCGATGTGTACATCGATGTTTCTATCAACGACAAATGAGTCATCGTTATGGATGTCGTCAAGAAGTTGATTTCTTGTGAGAACTTTTCCTCTATTTTGAAGTAATCTTTTTATGATTCCGAATTCAGAAAGTGTGATAGGGATCACTTTGTCATTTTTTCGGAGTAGGTATCGATCGACTTCGAGGGTAAATTCACCAAAAACGATGTTTTTGCTAGTTTTTTCAGATTCTCTATTACGTCTTAAGATCGCTTTGATTCTTGACATAAGGACTTTTGGAGAGAAGGGTTTTTCGATGTAATCATCAGCACCAAGCTCTAGGCCTAATAATAGATCTATTTCATCGTTTTTTGCTGATAGGATGATTAAAGGGATGCTTCTTAGCTCAGGGTTTCCTTTAATTTTTCTACATACATCAAAGCCATTTTGACCAGGCAGCATAATGTCTAGGATGACAAGGTCCGGTTTTTCGCGCTCTACCGCTCTAAGACCGTTAATACCATCTACTTCTACATGAAGTTGATAGCCTGAGATTTCTGCTTGAAGTTTGATGAGAGATGCAATATCCTCTTCGTCTTCGATTAATAATATTCTTTTTCTTTGTACCATATCCTGTTCCTTTTGGGAAAATAAGTTTGATAAGTATTTTAACCAATAATGAATTAATCTACAAGGGTTTTTACACTTATTCAATTTTATTTTTGCGCAGGATCTTCAGAAAATGATAGGATGTTTTTTTCTATTTCTAAAATTTTCTTTTTATTTTGTTGCAGAGATTTAGTGTGAACTTTTATTTCTTCTTCTAATGATTTAAAGGCTACGCTCTGCACTGTATCAGCATCTAGTATCTCTTCAAGTTTTTTTTCCACTCGCGTAAGTCGTTCAGAGTTATTTTCTAGAGCCTGTTTTTGCGTGATGAGGTCACGTTGCTTTAGTTCGAAAAGAATGTCTTCTGAGTTCACCATTTTGTTTGTTAGAATATTCATCTGCATCACAGTTGTGCGAATATGATGCTTGATCTCTTCAAGTTCTGCTCTTAGTTGGTGTATCATTACATCACTACTTTGAGAGGTGGAAATTTTTGCTGCTTTGCCGTAGCACCCAGGTAAAAGAAAGAGCAGGACGATACATGGAAGTAGGGTGTTGCATTTGTATTTCATCTAGGAGTACCTTTTGAGTAGATCTTAAAGCATGCTCTTCTGTTTTTTGCATATGTTTCTTTAGATTTTCCAAGAGCAAGGGGTTTTTCCTTCCCATAAGAGACGCTGTATAGTTGATTTGGATTTACTCCATTATTTACTAACATATTTCTCACCATTCCTGCGCGCTTTGTTCCGAGTGCAAGGTTGTAGGACTCTGACCCTCTTTCATCACAATGTCCTTCGATAAATACATAAGTATTAGGATGTTTTTTTAGGTAGGCAGCCATTTTTTGCAAAAGGACCTTGTCATTTTGTGAGTTTAGTGTGTATTGATCAGTGTCGAAATGGATTCTTTTAAAGATCTCTGCAAGAGATCCTCCTGGACTTATAAAGCTATCAATTCCTGGAAGGGCGCTCCCTTCTGATCCAGGTGTTAGAGAAGGCTGTGGGACTGCAGCTGTCATAATTTTTCCATCCATCTCATTAATATCTAGAGGGATAAAATCTGCATCAAGATTGCCGTAAAATTCTGCAGGGGTAACAATGAGCCTTGACTCATCGGCTTCAGGCTCGATAAATTTAGCGACTTTTGACTGAATCAATTTGCCGAATTTAGTAGCATGCTGAGAAAACAATGCGATGGAATTAGTACAACCTGAGCATAGCATCAGAGCTGAAAGTGAAAGTATGAGTGATTTTTTCATAATGTGTCCTTACTTCTCAAAGGAGGGGTAATGTTTGTCGCCAGCCCCTTTGGTCAATCTCCTGATTTTTTGTTGCCCAATCTCTAAGATGAAAAGATCAGTGGTTGGAAACGTAGTGTTGTAGACAATATGCCTACTGTCGCTTCCAAAGCATGGGTTTTCTTTATCTTCAGCACCTGTGGTGAGCTGGTGAGCCTTTTTTCCCTTTATATCATAAATCCAAATTTGTCGTCGCCCATTTATCCTTCCAGAAAAAGCGATCATTTTACCATCTGGAGAATAGGAAGGCGAGGTGCACTCATCGCAGTTTGTCTTAATCAGTTCTAGATTTGGAGTTTCTCTTGTTTTTAAGGTCTCTTCAATAGATGCGATATAGACCATAGGTTTCCCTGACTTATTTGTAACAAAAGCCATGGATTTATTGTCAGGGCTAAGATGGGGTGATGCCGAGGTTTGTTCCATCCCCGAATAGACTTGCATAGGTTTCCCTACAGGGGTGAAAGTGCTGTTTAATTCTTGAATAAAGACATCAGATCTTCCAGAGGCATCTGAAACAAAAGATACATATTTTCCATCATAGGAAACTTTCGGCAGAAGTTGGTTTCCACGAAGGTTAATCAAAGATTTGCCTCGTTTTCCATCTAATCTTCCCTGATAGATCTGTGGTAATCCTTGCTTGTAGGTTACATATACAAATTCATGGTCAGATAAAAATTCTGGGGTGATAGAGTAGTTGTTATCAAATGTAACACGCTTGCTAGTTAGGCCAAGGGAGTCTGTCTGATAAATTTCAGCGCTCCAATTTGTGATCTCTAAATCACTTTCTTTTCTATAGGGCTTAAAAGAAAAAAGGACCTTTTTAGAGGCAATCCCTGGGCTGCCGTAGATCTCATTTAATAAAAAATCTGAAAAATTGTGTACAGTCTCGATCTGTTCATCTTTATTGGAAGAAAGCTCAATAGCTTGAA
>CAMDFS010000004.1 GCA_945897715.1 Chlamydia trachomatis | reverse complement strand
TTTTCTTTTTTTTATCTGTAAGTTGCTCCCTCATGAAATCTTCATGGACAGCGTAATCTTTAAATCCTAAGCGTTTGTAGAGAGAATATGCTGGGTTGCCTTCATACATTTCAAGGTGTAGGTTGGTTATTCCGTAGGTATGCTTTGCCTCTTTCATCAAGTAATGCATAAGCTTAGTCCCAACCCCTTTACCCCTATATTTATCCCCGATAACAATTGCAAACAAGGACTGTTTTGCAAGTTTTTTGAAAACGTTTACATATAAAATTGCAAATCCTGCAGGTTTACCACCTACCTCAATTGTATATGCTTGACCTTTGCGGGAATAATACAGCCAGATTTTCAGAGCCTCGCTAACCTCTGAGAGGTTACACATCGGAAAAAAATCTAGCACTGAAGGATCCATCAGATATTGAGATAAAAAATACTGATCGGCCTCCACAAGATTTCTTATGATGATATCTTCAAAATTTTTACTCATCTACATCCTTTAATAAATTCACTTCATAAATCATTCTTGCCTTCATCTTGTTATCAAGCTCTACAAAATTTTCTTGGGTAATAATTTTTTTATATCCCACTTTTGGAAGAACATACTCTAATGGGCATCCTTCAAATATTTCTACATGAAGAGATTCTAACTTGAATTTTGTTTTTGCAAGGTTATTGATATTTTTCAGTAAAGATTTTCCCACTCCCTTATTTCTGTATTCTTTTTTCACGACAATGTACATCATTGCAAGGTGGGCAACTTTTACATAGGGCATTAAGAAAAGCGTTGCCATTCCAATTGTCTCTTTGCCATAAATGGCGGTAAGGCTGGCACTATACCTAGAAAATCCTGCCCAATTTCTTGCAAAGATTTTTACATCAGATTCTGTAGATGGCGGAAACCATTTCATCGTTTCTGGATCATTTAATACTTCTAATAAAAAATTTTCATCGATTAAAAAAGAAAATCTTAAATCATAGTTTTTATCTTTTGTGATATCTTGTTTTTCTAAATGTTTATGCTCCATCACCACCCTGCATTTTTAAGTAAGCATGGATAAAAGCATCTATATCTCCATCCAAAATTTTTCTTGCATCGCCATCTTCCACTTTTGTCCTAGCATCTTTTACCAAAGTATAGGGATGGAGTACATAATTTCGTATTTGAGATCCCCACGAAATTTCTTTTTTCTCTCCTGCCATCTTTGAAAGCTTCTCTCTCTTCTCTTCAATCATCATCTGGTAGATTTTTGATTTCAACATCTTTAGGCAAACTTCACGGTTTTTAATTTGTGAGCGCTCTTGTTGACAGGTGACAACAATTCCTGTGGGAGCATGGGTCATTCTAACTGCCGAATCGGTTGTATTGATATGCTGCCCACCGGCACCAGAGGCTCTGTAGGTATCGACACGAACATCCTCAGGATTAACATCTACTTCAATATCTTCAGAAATCATGGGCACCACCTCAATAGAGGCAAAACTTGTATGCCTTTTAGCATTACTATCAAATGGAGAGATCCTTACAAGCCTATGCACCCCAGTTTCTGCTCTTAAATACCCAAAAGCATGGTCCCCTTCTATTTTTATTGTAGCATTTTTAATCCCAGCAACATCGCCGGCAAGTTCACTCATCACTTCTGTTTTCCAGCCTCTTCTTTCTGCATAGCGCAGGTACATACGAAAAAGCATCAATGCCCAATCGCAAGATTCAGTCCCCCCAGCGCCGGCATTTACACTTAAATAGCAACTGCATACATCTTCCTCACGGGTGAACATACGACGAATTTCCAGCTCTTCTAAACTCTTCTCTCCCGTTGTTAATTCCTTCTCTAGATCTAAAAGGAGTTCTTCATCACCGAGTGCTTGAATTTCTGGAAGCATCATCTCTAAGTTTGTATATAATGATGTAAGCTTTTCTAATGGAAGGACCCATGACCTCAACTCTTTAATACGAGCCATGATTTTTTCTGCTTCTTCTTTATCGTCCCAAAAGGTGGTTTCTGCCATCTTCTGATCTAAGCGATCTACTTCTTGCCGTTTAACAGCTAAGTCAAAGATACCTCCCCATACCGGAAACTTTCTCTTTGAATATCTTGATATCTTTAGCTATATTTTCTCTCATAATGAAAATAGTAGCAAAGTTTGAGGTAAAAACCAAGCAGCAATAATAAAAACCACCATTTTTCTCTTAGGGGGCATTTTGCATCATTCTTTTTTTTAGGGTGTTAGAGATGCTAAAAAAAAATTTTTTCGATGTTGTTGACGAATAAAGATTTCCTAGGCAAAGATGGGTTTAGAGTTTAACAATCAGGAGTTGCGCCATGGCAAAAAAAGTAGCTAATTCAGCATTTATGAGAAAATTAACATTAAGCCCAGAGCTTCAAGCAGTATGCGGTAAAGGGCCTATGCCTAGAACTGAAATTACTAAGAACATTTGGGTTTATATCAAGAAGCATAAACTTCAAGACCCAGACAACATGAGAAATATCAAACCAGATGAAAATTTGGCTAAAGTTTTTGGTAGCAAGAAAGCCATTTCGATGTTTAAAATGCCTGGTCACATCAACAATCACGTTGAATAGAAGCTGATTTGTATGTATAATCTCCTAAGTTTCCCTTAGGAGATCTATGTTTAGTGTAAAATTTATTGTAATTTATGATGGCACCCACTTTTTTGGGTGGCAAAGACAATCTCACCACAGAACTGTCCAAGAAGAGATTGAAAAAGTTCTTTCGAAGTTATTTCAAAAAAAAATCACTATTCACGGCTCTGGCAGAACAGATCGGGGTGTTCACGCAAGAGGTCAAGTTGTCTCCTGCAATATCCCAGAGACAAACTTACTTTCGTTAGAAAAATCTTTAAATGCACTCCTTCCAAAAGATATTCGAGTAAAAGATTTTTGTTTAGTTAGCCCTGATTTCCATGCTAGATTTAGTGCTATAGGTAAAAAATACAAATATACCGTACATACAAAGAAACATTTTGACCCTTTTACAAGGACTACTTCGTACCATCATCCCTACCCTTTAGATCTTGATGTAATGAAAAAAGGTGCAAAAATTTTTATCGGCACTAAAGATTTTACCTCCGTTACAACTGAGCCAGGGAAAGATTGTATTAAAACTATCTATGACATCCAAATAGAAATTACTGAAAATGGATTTATCCTTACCTTTCATGGGTCAGGGTTTTTATACAAAATGGTGCGAAATATTACTGGTGCATTAATAGATGCTGGGGAAGGAAAAGTTTCGCTAAAAAAACTTGAAGAAATTCTTGAAGGAAAAAATGCCATGCATGGCTTAAAACAAGCTCCAGCTCATGGATTGTGTTTAGAAGAGGTTTTCTATAGTCAATAAATAGCCATGCTATTATAATGATTATTCCTAATAGGAGCCGATGTGGCGAAATGGTAGACGCGGAAGATTCAAAATCTTCTCTTGGTAACATGGTGCTGGTTCGAGTCCGGTCATCGGTAATGTTTGAAAAATATTTTGGCAAAAAAAAGCTTGTATGCTTTGATTTTGATGGCTTGCTTGTAAATACCGAGCCTTTACATCATAAAGCCTATAATATTGTTCTAAATGATTTAAATGCCCCTCTAAACCTAGATTTTTCCACCTATTGTGAAATTGCCCATTCTGCAAATAGAGATCTTTTTGCACAAACTGTAAAATCAGCCCACCCAGACTTTTCCTATACTTGGGAAGAGGTTCGCAAACGAAAAATTGCTCTTTACAGTCAATTGCTTCAATCTGACCCTGTCCCATTAATGGAAGGGGCCTCTGACCTTATCACTAAACTTTTTGAAAAAAATATCGATGTATGTATTGTTACCAATTCCTTTCGTAACGATATTGATGCGATCAGAAAACACCACCCTATCTTAGAATCGATCCCAAAGGTTTTTACCCGTGAAGATTATTCTCTCCCCAAACCCTCCCCTGATGGATATCTTAAAGCATTACAGGTTCACTTTGTAGACTATAAAGATGCAATAGGACTTGAAGACTCTATTAAAGGAGTCCATGCGCTAAAAGATGCTCATATGGACTACCTTTTTATTCATGAATCGCACCCTGACTCTACACACTCTACCCTTAAAGCTTTTCTTTAATTTCGAATATACCCTGTATATGCCTGATTCCAATCAAGTTGAATGGGTGTTTTTTTCTCTCTGTCATAACGAACATCAATTGTAACAACTGGATGCTTTTTTCCATCAATAATGGAATGCTCCCCCTCTTTACTCACTGACAATCTCACCTCTTTGTTAGTCCAGGCAATTGTCCCATCCAATTGGACACTTTTAACAAAAACAGAATCCTCTTTATAGAATTCCTTTATTTTTTCAATGATCTCTTCAGGACGCCTCTCCATCCCCTCTATGAAAAAATCTACTCTTGCCCCAATCATATATTTTGATATTTTTGATTCTCCAAGGGTCATATAGGTATGATGCTTTGGACATCGATGCCCTGAGGTGACCACCACCTTTTTCTCAAATGCCTTTTGCACTTTATTGAGAAGAGTAATTAAAACAGGATATACAAACTCATCCCCATCGACATAGGGAAGACCATGATCATGCATCCCATTGCAATCTTCATAGACCTTTTCTAGCTTTTTTACCAATGGATTGTTAGATGACCCTCTACACCTTAAAGAATTGATCGTTATCTTTGGAAATGCAGTGTCATTTTCCCACGGATAAGGCACTTTTTGCACTAACTCACAAGGCTCTTGCTTGTACGCAAATTCAGAGGAATGTCGATAAATTTTCTCTGTACTATAATTGTTTTTCATCCGCTTTTTCTCAAGACGAGTCTCCGTATTTGAACAGGAAAAAAGGAGAAGAAATAGTAATAATGGATTTTTTTTCATCTCTTTCATCATGACAAAACAGCGAATTCACTGCAAGTTGATTTTTAATTATGGGTTTATTACAAAATTTGTTATATGCAAATTAACATGAAACGTATTTTAGTTATAGATCCTACGCATAGCTATTTAGAAGATCTTAAATCTGTCTGTGATAATCACCTATTAGAATTAAAATGGACGAAAAAAGGGCAAACAGCCCTTGATATTCTTCAGAAACAGCACTTTGATGTGATTTTTATTGAACTTTTGTTATCAGACATGGATGGACGTGATGTAATTTCTAAAATCAATGAAATGAAAATTGATACAGAAATCATTGTGATTACTGAAGTAAAAAATGTGGTAAAGATGAGTGACTCTCTTCGACTTGGCATCCGAGATTTTATGATCAAGCCAATTGATAAAGAAAAGCTTACTCAAACCATCGAGAAAATCATCCTTGAAAAAAAAGCGCTTAAGAAAACCAATCGGCATTTTATTTATGAAAGTGAAGTGATGAAAAAACTGATCTCTGAAGTGCGACTTATAGCCTCTTGTAGAGCTAATGTTTTTATTCATGGAGAATCTGGTTGTGGAAAAGAAGAAATTGCAAAGATGATCCACACCCTATCCCCTCGAGAACAAAACCCCTTTATTCGAGTAAACTGTGCAGCTATTCCTGATACTCTTGTAGAATCAGAATTTTTTGGTCATGAAAAAGGGGCTTTTACTGGTGCTTACCAAACAAGGATTGGACGTTTTGAACTTGCCGATAAAGGGACACTTCTTTTAGATGAAATTTCTGAAGTGCCGTATACATTACAGGCAAAGCTTTTGCGTATTATTCAAGAGCAAGAATTTGAAAGAATTGGCTCTATTGAGTCTAAAAAAGTAGATGTTCGCCTAATCTCTACCTCTAATCGGAATATGCTTGATGCAATAGCAGACCGACATTTTCGTGAGGATCTTTACTACCGCCTAAATGTTGTTCCTATTCATATCCCACCACTGCGTGATCGAAAAGAGGACATTTTACCCCTTACAGAAAAATTCCTTGAAATGGCGGCAATAGGGAACAACCGCACTACTAAAATTCTTTCTGTTGAAGCACGTGATAAACTTTTATCCTACCATTTTCCTGGAAATGTTCGTGAACTAATGAATATTTGCGAAAGATCCTCCATTATGGTCTCTGGGGACATTATTACGCCAAACGACATCTACTTAGAAACTTCATCAAATAAGGTACCTTCTAATAAGACTCTTGAACAAATTGAAGCAGTTGCTATACTAGAAACTTTAAAATCCTGCGCAGATAACAAAGTAAAAGCTGCAGAAATTCTTAATATTACACTCAAAACGTTAAAAGCTAAACTTTCAAAAATTCAATAAAACATTACCTGCTGACAATCAACAACTTAATTTAGGCGAAAACTTTCTATTTTATTTCCTTGATCGCTTATGTGTTAAATTCCTTACATTTTTGATGCAACTCATTAAAAATAGGAGGTGTTTTGGCTTTTAAAAAGGGATTGATTGCCATTTCTTGCTCTAGTGTATGAAACGTATCTTCCTCTTTCATTCCAGCTGATACAGAAGTTGGATCTAAAAACTGAATAAATTCGATATTTCTTTTATTATAGTCATGCCCTGCGAAAATACGTGTTTCTAGGGGTAAATTTTTAATTTTTTCTAATGCATGGAAATAGTGGTGCTCATTGCCTTCAAGAATTTTTCCACATCCACCCAGAAAAAGAACATCCCCGCAAAACAAAAGATCGATCTCTTGAAAGTAATACATCACATGTTCCATTGTATGTCCTGGGGCATGAATGACAGTCATAGAAAATGGACCAAGAGAAATTTCATCACCATCGGCAATCACTTGATCTAAAAATGGAAGTTCTTTATGTTTTGGTCCAAGAATAGGGAGTTTTTTCTCCCCTTTTAGCCCCTTTGCCCCTCCACTATGATCTTTATGGAAATGGGTTACTAAAATTGCTTCTAACTCAAGATTTAATTCAGAAATCAACCCCCTTACCGGCTCATCATCTCCAGGATCTATAGATACACAAAGACCATTTTGTGCCAGCAAGTAGGTGAAATTATCATCTAAGACTCTAAGCCTATAGACAATAAACTCTTCACCCAGAGATGAGATTTCTTCTAGAATCTTTTCCATCCCTTATAAATAACAGAAATCAGATTAAAGATGAAAGTTTCATTGCTTCTTTTAAGACTTTAGCAAAAACATCTTTAACAAGAGCTTCTTTACCTTGATCTTTTCGCTTTTTTTCAAGTGCGTCAAAAAGTGCATAAACCATCCCCTGAAAAAAGATTTTATAGCTTTGATTATTCTCCATTTCATAAAGGCATAGACTATAAATCATCTCTTTACTCAAATAATTTTTAATCAGCAAGCATAAATCCTCTAAAGAAGCTTTAATCCCCCTCATTTCATTTGAAATGATAGTGGGAGAAATGGCAAATTTGGTTTTTAGGCAAAGGTTTTCAATCTCTGCCACCAAATCTCTATTAGACATTTTTAGGTCAAAAGGTTTTGCCCGTACCTTTTTAAAAGTAAGGCCATTTCCTGTAGCATCATAAAAAGATCGCTCAGGAAAAGAAGTTGCTACTTGATCGATCACATCTTTTTCCATCATCCATTTTATTTTCTGCAACTCATCTTTTTCTAAAGTGTTTTCCCAAGAAGATAGGATGTTTCCGCTATAGCGAGTCTCTTGTTTAAAGCTTAGATCGACACCTGCAAAATAGATGGGGTTACACCCTAAATAGATGGCAGTCATCAGTGCAATAGTTGTCACAGAAAGAGCCTCTTCTGAAAGGTGTTTCAAAATCCCATAATCTTTAATCCCCAGTTTATCATCTAAAAAGACTTCAAACAATCCACCAGTTTCGGTACGAATGTACCCTAGATCTCCTGCAAAGAATCGAAAGATATCTTTTTGCACTCTATTGCCATAAATTAATGGCGCAGAAAAGCAATGGCTATGGCGGAGCCTGTCATACTCCTCCTTATTTGGGTCAATTGCAAAAGCAAGATGGGGGGTGATCCCCATTTGATCAAGAGCAGTGATTGTTGACCCGCCGGCAAATAGTAACGCCTTATCATGCATGTTTGTCAAATTTTCTCTCTGGAGAGAAAGGGATGGGCCTGCCCCGCACACTACTGCAGCAACTCCAATAAATGCATCCTTCCATAATCCCACATCAAATGCGTGAGCCACCTTATGTATATTAGCAAATAGATTACGACAAAGCTTTGGGTAGTGGATCAATTCTTTATGGACGCTTGTTTCTAAGACAATTTTTCGCAAAAAAGTTCTACATAAATAGGAGAAACGCTCTTCTTCCAAGCCATTTTGTAAGAATAGCACTTTTTCATAAGGATATGTAGAAGCAATCTCTTCTGCCCAAGCCTCATCTTCCATCTCCTCGTGTTTCCAAAGGACATGAATACGCTCATGAGCAAAACCCTTATCTAATTTTTGCCCAATAAAGAAGAGGAGTTGTTCTACACTTTCTACTAAAAAGACAACTTCGATCAGAGTATTTTTCTTAAGTAACGCCTTGAGATCTGCCGAAATTGGAAATATCCCGAAAATGAATAACACCTCTGCATTTTTAGGATCAGGCATTCTCTCCTGTTGACAATACGTCCCTTGCTTTGCTTCTAAAAACATCGATAAAGGGCTAAGATGCGGATATTTAGTGAATAAGCTCATGATCCCCCTCAAAAACTAATTTTTTCCCGACCAATTTCCCAAGACGTCGAAACAGCTCCATCCCCTTCTGATACCCAATCTCTTCGAACAAACCATCTTTCCAAATCCCCGAATAGACTTTAGAGCCATTTTCATCATACTTAGTTCGATCAAAAAAATCTCCCTCCCTATAATGGATCTCTTCTACTTTTACCCCATTATCAGTATAAATCTTGTGAACGCCACACTTATTGCCTCTATCATACATGATATCGTCTACAATTTTCTCGCGGTGGTAACAAAGATGCCTACCATGGGCAAGCCCTTCATAAAACTGCCCTTCCCGAACTAACTCTTTTCCATCAAACACTTGATATTTTCCATGTCGAAGGCCCTCACTCATCTCTTGAGTAACAAGAAGCTTTCCTTTTTCAGTATAAGTTGAAAAAAGCCCCTCAGCGAGGCCGTTAAAATAGGCTCCTTGTTCCCGAACCACCCCATTTGCATCTATCCTTTTGTAACTTCCCTCTCTTTTTCCAAAGAGATAAAATGCATCTCCTATTTTTCCTGTTTTTGCAGAAAAACGTTTAAGCAAAGTATAGATAAAGGTGATCTTTGATAAAACATCCTGACTATTTTCAAGTAGGTTTTTCCAAATTTCCCAAATCGGTAGACAAAAATGTTGAGTTAAAGGTTCCAAAGAGAGTTCTGCTAAAAGAGCTGCTGAAAATAGCTTGTTAAGTTCTTTTTGAGACATCAATTCTTCACAAGATTCTAGCATTGAGTGATCAAAGTAACAATGGAGAATGCTTTTTACTTTTTGCTGTTCAAATTCCAAAGCTTTTGGAAGCTTTATTTCACAACTCTTCCCCTTTACCTCTAATTTATCAACAATTAGAGCCCCTTTAAAAGAAAATCCTTCGGTATAATGACAAATTGTTCTTTCTGGAAAATTCTCTAAGAGAAAGGTAAAAAAATCCATCCCATAGTAGAGATCACTTCTTGTAAACTTCCCTTCCTTTTCCAAAGGGGCCGCCTCTCCTGCTTTTGCAACACCATCAATTCCCACCAAAGTAATTTTAGCACACCCCATCGCAAGGGCAATATGAGCGCCGAAATTTCCTGCATGCCACCCTGCATCAAAAGAGAAGCTCTCTCTTTTAAGTTCGTGGATCAGAGCATCTTCAATCTGCCATCCACGGCTGCTTCCCATAAATATTTTTGTCCCTTGATGCAAATGTAAGATCTCCTTGCTGGCCCTATTTTGATAAAAAATAGGGATGGAGATATCTTTTAGACAGCTATATAACTCCTTAGGGGGCGATGGGTCAATGATGGCAAAAAAATCTGGGATAATTCCCTCTTCTAGTAAAACTGGTAATGAAGATCCGACGGAAAAAATGATAGGGCGCTTCTTCATTTGCTTAATCTCAGAAATACCCCTTTTTAGCGATAAGCCGTTTCCGCAAATGATTGCCTCTTCATTAGTGAGTAACTCCCCAAGATCTCTGCCATCAATATAAGAATGAATGTGCAGTAAGTTTCCTAATATATTGGGAAGTATCACCTCTCCAAGGTCCCTATACTCAGAAAAACTCATCGTTATTTCATCCATTGCGGAAGAAACTTCCCTTAGATTTCCTTGATACTGAATCTTCTTAAAAACAAACTGCTTAAGAATTGGATAGAGCTGCTCTTTACTCCTTGTGGAGAGAAATAGATTTTCATGGGGCGCAAAATCTGCCTGCTGTAATAATGCCGCAATTTTAGAGAGATCATCCTCAATCATCAAGACCTTTAGCCCCCTTAAAGGGGGAATTAAAGTATCTACACCTTCAATGATCAAAACGTCGGTACAATCAAATACCTTTACCTCCTTGAAAGAAGTAAGGGGAGTTAAGTGATCTAACCTCTGCATGGATAGCAATGGGTTATGTTTTTCTAACCAGAGGATAATTTGATCACTTAATTCCATTATAACCAAAAAGTAATGTCTTATATTCAGGGAGCCCTAAAACTTTTTGATAGGTACTTCCCTCCTTTATCAAGGTGATTATCTCTTTACCATTGGCTAGGGCAAGGAAGGGGGCATTGACCAAATGATTATAACCTATTACCTGATCAAATGCTTTTTGATTTAACGGAACAGCTTTGCACTCAATGATGAGTAATGGCAAAAACGTCTTTGCTTGCAATACGGCAATATCAAATCTTCTATTTGGAAGTTTTTTTCCTTTTAAATGAGGGAATGCAGAGAGGGCCTTTTCAACAGAAATTAGCTCTTTTGGATAAAGGAGTTCTTCCTGCATAAAGACTAATAAACTTTGACGAATTTTTTCTTCAGGAAAGGTTTTTGCACTCATTCTAATTCAAGGACCGTTAACTCATGGTCCTTATCATAACACATTACCTTTAATTTCTGATCTTTTTCTTCACGGTAAACAAAAAAGTTCTCTCCAGAAAGATCAAAGCGCATAGAGGCCTCATCTACTGTGAGCATTGGGATTCTTCTTTTCCCTCTACGCATTACCTGTAGAGGCTGAAACTCCTCTTCTACCTCATGGAAGTTCTCCTCTTCGATCATATCATTGATTTCAAAAAGCTCTACCCTTTTTCTATCTAGGATCTGTGAATTAATTTCGACATCTGCAACTGGTTTTGCATGATGTTCTTGAATCTTAGTCTTCCATTTTCTCAGTTTTCCTTTAAGCTTTGCACAACACTCATCAAATGCCTGGTACATATCTGGCTTTGTGGCATGGACAGTCACATGGAAATGGGAGAAATTAAAAACGATTTCTGACTTATGCTCTTCGCGCTGAACCTCTAGATATACTTTAATATCGGTTGCCGGGGGGCACATATGGCAAATTTTCTCTAATTTAAGGAGGATATGCTCACGCATAGGTCCCATTACAATCAAATTTCTCCCTAATATTAAGATACTTGCACTATCTTCATCAAATTTTCTAGCTGTATTTCCCATAAATCTCCCTTTATCTAACCTTTAGTAATGGAAAAAAAACGATTAATGTCAAAGTCTTCTAACTTTTTTTACATTTTTCAGCGATTCACGCTACAGCTTAGTAGGGGTAGAGGGCATCAAGGCATTTTGTTGATATTTTACAGGATTTTTTAGATCTTTAGAGTTCTATTTATAGATCTCTATAGGCTTTCTCCCTGTCATGGGGACCATTTCACAAATATGTTTCACGTGAGGAATAAAGCATCCAATAGATATTAGCGATGTAGCTGTTGCCAAACATATCATCAAAGTTAATATAGCTGGTGCCATCATAGGAGCAAAGACTACTGTTGCGAAACTTAAAATAATCGCTATAACACAAAAAACTATTGCACTAATTGTCGCATCTGCCTTTTTATTAAGATAATCTCTTGTTCTCAAGATGATTCTTGTACTATCATTTTCTGTTTGTGATTGATCTTTGACAGACTGTAGCATTTTTATCTCCAATTTGGTGTTTTAAACATTTATATAATACTATTATAAAGAATTAGTTAATTATAGTCTATATAATATTAAAAATAATTTTAAAAGTTTTAATATATAACCATCTGCTTTATAATTATTTAAAGAGCTTTACAAGCTAGGTTTTGAGTTTATCTACTTTAAAATCAGAGAGATATACACTTTCAATTACAAACGGCTTTAACTTTATCGAACAGTATACTATACTTACTAATCTTAAACTGCGCACCGGTAGCTTAATGGATAGAGCACCTGGTTTCGGCCCAGGCGGTTGGGGGTTCGACTCCCTCCCGGTGCGTTTCTCGTTGGTTTTTTCATGAAAAAAGAGATCTCTTCAAAAGCTTTAATCTTAAAGTCCACCCCTTTTAAAGATAATAAGGCAATTCTTCACCTCTTTACAGAAGCTTTTGGGTCAGTATCGGCCATATACACCCCAAAAAAAACAACGTATCTCTCTTCTATGATGTATATTGAAGGAAATCTTCATCGCGATCGCAGTGATATGTATACCTTAACTGACGCCCACATTTTAGATGCTTTTGCAAACCTAAGGACAGATTTTACTCTACTTCAACTCTCTGCAAAGCTCATCAACACCTTATCGAAGACTTTAGTAAAAGATAGAGCTGTTTACCCTTTATTTCTTCTCACGAAAAACACCTTAAAAACTTTTTCTAAAGAAGGCAATAATGAAGCGATCTATTACTGCTACCTCTTAAAGCTGCTTTTATTTGAAGGGCTTTTACCTGTCAATCCAGATGAGATGGAAACAAACTTTAGCGATGATGAAAAAATGGATTACTTAAGCCTTGCAACCGCCAAAAGTTTTGAAAGTATAGAGAAAATTGTAGTGACCAAGCAGTTGCAAGAGGCAATTGAAAATTATACCTTGCTTATTCTTCAATAGAAATTTGCAGTGAGGGGGACTTGAACCCCCACGAGATTACTCCCACTAGCTCCTTAAGCTAGCGCGTCTACCGATTCCGCCACCACTGCAAGGAAAAGAAAAACATTTTATCTCTCAAGGTAAAAAAACACAAGAAAAAGCTTTTATAAACTCATTTTTTTGGTAGCAAAATCACCTGACCGATCCGAAGAACATCTGAAGTTAGATGATTTTCTTCGCAAATTGCAGAAATACTCACCTGATGCTTATTGGCAATTTTCCAAAGACTATCTCCACTTTGTACAGTATACTTCTTCTTTTCGACACATCTTTCTTGAGGCTCTTCTTCTATATGGAGCTTTTCTTCAGCAATCTTTCTCACCTCACTGCTTCTCACCCCTTCATTGATTTTCTTCAGAAAATTCTCATTGTCAGAAAGGGCAACAATTTCAGCAATCTCTTCATTACTCAGTTGGTGAAGGATATATTCCTCATCAATTTGCAGCCACATTTCGGCAGCATATTTCGATTTAAAGCGAGTATAAGTTTTTAGAAAGTAGCGGACCATCTCTTTGGGCTTGTCCATATTTTCCAAGTAGAGGTAGTAAAACCGTTCAATATCTTTATATCCCCCCTCAATCAGAGTTAAAAGGAGCTTCTCTTTTGGCAGGTTTTCAAAAAAGCGATTCATAAATGTATAGATAGCAATAAATTCTTTGGAGTACATAAATGCAGAGACAAGATTTGTGGCAGAGCCCTCCTTTTTCACCTTCAACTTTGCAAACAACCCCTCCGAGGTAAAAGGATATTTCACCTCTTTAATAAATCCTTTGATCAATGTGTAGTGATATTCCTTCACATCTGGATAGAGGCTAAGAGAAAATCTCTCCCCTCCATCTTTATGAATAAAGGTAACTTCCCTTTCTTCCAAAGACTCCCCCATCAACGCCTTGCCAAGGTCTAAATAATGATAGGTAGAAAGGATTGCTAAGGCAAGATCACATACTTTGTAGCCATCAGAGACCTCTGCATGGTTTGAAAGCTCTAAGACCAACTCATCAAAATTCATTTGAAAAAATTGCTGTAAAAGATCGCTATGTTCTTTTCGAAGGGAAACAACAGGTAAATCATTTGCATAAAATGTAGTTATCTCTTTAGAGGTCAGATTATAGACAAAGGTTCCCAGAAAAGCCACATTTACCCCAACACTTACCACCAAAAGGTTGGTCAAAAGCTTCATCTTTTGTACAAAAGGATTTTCAAATGATTCTCTATTCATAGTTCATTCTACTATATCAAAAATATATTTTTGATATAGTGTAAAAAATTCCCTTGTGGCCAAGAGAAAGATTCAGTATACTTTTGACTTATGAAAATACCACTTTCTTGGATAAAGCGCTTTTTAACGCTAGAGAGATCTCCTGAAGAGATCGCCGACCTTCTAACCCTAGCTGGGATGGAAGTTGACAAAATTGATAGACTGAATTTTTCTTTTGAAGGGGTCATCATTGGCCATATCAAAGAAGTCCATCCACACGAAAATGCAGATAAATTACGCGTTGTACGAGTAAGCGATGGAAAAAAAGAACATATTGTAGTTTGTGGAGCCCCTCTTGTCCCTGTGGGTAAAAAAGTCGCTTTTGCACCAGCGGGCGCAAAGCTTGACACAAACACTGATACCCCTTTTATCTTAACAAAAACAAAGATTAGAGGTGTAGAATCCAAAGGGATGCTCTGCACAGAAAAAGAACTCGGTCTTGGAAGCAACCACGAAAATCTCCTCTTTTTAGATGATTCAGCACCAAGTGGGATGGATTTTATTGAATACTATAAAGACCCTATCTTTGAAATTACACTAACCCCAAACCTTGGTCATTGCAGAAGTGTATTTGGGATATGTAGAGAGCTTTCTAGATATTGTGATAATGAATTAACACACCCTCAATTGGATATTCAACAAAGCACCGGAAAACAGGTTCAAGATTTTGTACAGATCACTAATGAATTACATGAAAAATGTCCACAATTTGCAATACGTGTCATCTCTGGTATTGAAGTGAAACAATCTCCTGTTTGGATGAGAGAATTACTTGAAAAAGCAGGAATTACCCCCATTAATAATGTAGTAGATATTACAAACTACGTTTTGCATGAAATGGGCCAGCCTCTTCATGCCTATGACTATTCTACCCTCCCTGAAAAGGATTTGTCTGTAAGAGAGGCAAAAGAAGGGGAAAAAATTATTACCCTCGATGGAAAAGAGCGTGACCTTAAAGAGGGGCAAGTGATCATTACCTCTAACAATATCCCAATTGCTATTGGCGGAATTATGGGTGGAATAACTACTATTGTCACTCAACTAACCCATACAGTTGTACTAGAGGCGGCAGTATTTTGTAGCGATAGCATCCGAAAAACAAGTCGGGAGCTAAAACTTCGCAGTGAAGCGTCCTCAAGATTTGAAAACCAAGTTGATGCTGGGGGTGTATTATTTGCCCTCGATTATGCAGCCTTTTTAATGCAAGAAATTGCTGGAGGAAGCATTGTATCAGGGGTAATTCACAAAGCAACCAACCCATTTAGACCTTCATTTCAAACTGTAAGACTTTCAAGAATTAATAAAATTCTTGGGACAAAATTAAGCCTTTCAGAGGTGGAAATTTTCTTACTCAGCCTTGGCTTTGCTGCAACTACTGATGGGGATGATTTATTCCAGCTAAAAACACCTTCATGGCGCAACGACATCACATCTGAAATTGATATCATCGAAGAAGTTGCTAGAAGTTATGGCTATAACAACATCTTTACACAACATCCAAAACACATTACTTCACAAATACCTCACCACCCTCTCTACATTTTAGAAAAACTTCTTAGAACTAAGCTTACAGCTCTTGGACTACAAGAATTTCTCACATGCAGCCTGATCAGCAAAGAATTATGTGGCCATAAGATTAATCATGATTTATTTGAAATTAATCCCATAGAAATGATGTATGCAAAATCTGTAGATCAATCTCTTTTAAGACCATCACTATTACCTGGTCTTCTCTCATCAATCTCTCACAACAAAAACAATGGAAATACCACCATTGCAGCTTTTGAAATTGGCAAGGTTTTTGCTGAGGTAGATGGTAAATATTTAGAGAATGCAAGCCTTGGAATTTACCTCTCTGGAAATGCCTCCCCTCATATCTTTGATAAAGAGGATGAGCCCTTTGACTTCCTTCATTTAAAAGGGATGATAGATGATCTTTTTACCTCTATTCACATCGGTAACTTTACCTGCGAAAAAAGCAAGCACAGTACTTTCCATCCAGGGATTCAAGCAGATATAAAAATTGATGGAAATACCATCGCAACATTTGGAAAGCTTCACCCAGAGATCACTTCTAAAATGAAACTTGCTGAAGAGAGTTTTTTTGCAGAAATCGATGTCTACCTCATTGAAAAGCACCGTGATAAGCACCCTTTGTACAAAAAATTGCCATCTCTGCCCTCCTCGTATAGGGATGTAACCTTTACAATAGATAGAAAAAAAGAACTTGCAGAAGCCTTTTCTCTTCTTAATAAAGCTCCCTTTCCGGAACTAAAAAGTGCCTTTTTGAAAAACATTTATATTGATGAAAAAGGGGCTCCTTTGAAAAAAAATGTAACGTTTAGATTTACCTATAGAGATGATCATAACACAATAGATGACAACACAATAAATCTCTGTCATGAAAAGGTTATTGCCTACCTTTCCAAAGCACTATAAGTGAAATTTAAAAGAAGTCTCTTGCAAAAAACACGTCAATAGACGATCGTTATAAATACAACTCTTTTTAAGCTGAGGAAGATTTATGATAAGATCATTATTTTTATTAACTAGTACTGCTGTATTACTTTCATCCTGTGGGGACAAGAAAAATGACGATGTCGTCTCTACAAGACGCATCCACAAATGGGGCTATGATATTTCCCCTCAAGACTGGGAGGAAAAGCGTCTACCAGGTCATATTGCGACAACATTTCGAAACGGTAAGACCATTATTGAAACATATGAAGATAAACTACTTCATGGCGATAAGACAATCTCTTTTGAACACAGCACAACTGTGCAACTTCGTGAAGAATACAACAAAGGAACTCTTGTAAAAAGAACAACTTATAATATTAGCGGCGTACCTGAACAAGAAACTTTGTTTAAATCCCCTACACATCATATCGTAAAAACATGGTACTCATCAGGATCTCCAAAATCTACAGAAGAATTTTCAGATGTAAGGCTTATAAATGGCCAATATTTCTCCATTAACAATGAGACCGATTCTCACATCACGAATGGATCAGGCGAAAAGTCCCTATCCAATCAGTTTGGCGATATCCTAGAGAAACAAGTCTATGTAAATTATGAGATTGCTTACATTGAAACCTATCATCAAAATGGAACTCCACACGTAATCACCTCTTATAAAGATGGGAAGATGCATGGAGAGAAGAAAGTATTTTCACCATCAGCTGATCCAATATCTGTAGAAAATTATGCCCATGGATATAAAAATGGCGTATGCTCTTATTACCAAAATGGATATGTATACCAAAAGACTACCTTTGCAGAAGGTCGTAAACATGGGATAGAACAATTCTTTATCGATGGAGAGACCATCTCTGAAGAGACGATGTATCTTTCTGGATTAAAACATGGCCCATCTATTGTATTCTGTCACGGATCTACAAGCACTGAGTGGTTCTTTAATGACGAAAAAGTTTCAAAAGAAAAATTTGATCAATATGAAGAGCGTGACATGATGATCACCTCCCTCCAAAATTAATCAAATAGATTCCTTTACTCTAAAAAACCTACCAAATTTACTTTTGGTAGGTTTTTTTTATCGTGTTTTCACTATTTTTATCAATTGGACCCTTTCTTGCATGATAGTTAAATGATAAGAATAATAATAACACAAAAGACTCACAGGAAAATGTTTTACTGTGAGTCTTAATAATAGGGTTGATTATGGACAAAGAACAATATGAAAAGAAAATCGCACAACTTGAGTCACTAAATGATCAGCTTCAGGCTGAATTCACAAATCTCGACGTTGTCCTTAAAGAGCTTGGCTTTGAAAAAGGGATCATCACATTAAAAGAAGCAGCCAAAGAGATGCTTCATAATAAAAATTCAGACGATGAGGTAGAAGACTCCCCTATTGATGACTTAGAGTTTTAGACATTTCCTGTTTCTTCTCAAAAGAAAGCTTCCTAAAGGGCTGCGGTCTACAGTTACATCTATCCATCTCGCGCACTCTTGGAGCAACCTCACATTCTCTCTTACAGCACCCCATATGCTTAATAGCACACTCTTTGCAGCAAAGAAATAAATCGTTACAATCCATGTTTGCGCAGTTATAAAAAAGATCAGTCGGTGTTGTACAAAATTTACAGTTTGAGATAACCTCATCATTATCTGAAGAAATTGGAACAACCAGCCTATCATCAAAAACAAAAAGCTTTCCTCTCCAGTGCTTTGCCCCTTGACTCAAGCCGTATCCAATAACACCACCTTTAAGTTGATACACTTTATCAAACCCACGCTCTTTCATTAGGGGTGAGTAAAATTCACACCTTATCCCCCCTGTACAATACATAAGGACTGTCTTTTCTTTTTTATCCAACGTCTCTAAAGCTAAACGATCGGCGTATTCTACAAATTCCCTAAAGGTTTTTCGGTCAGGCTTTAATGCCCCTTCAAAATAGCCCACCTCAGACTCATAGTTATTCCTTACATCAATAAGGATCGTATTTTCATCTCTTTCATCAAGTTTTCTCTCAAATTCTTCAGGGCTAATATATTCTCCCCTTTTTGAAAAATCTACATCTAAGTCCAAAGCAACAATTTGAGTGCGATATTTTACTGTTAATTTTGCAAAACGGTGCTCTCTATCGGCATGGGCTTTTAAATCCGCACTATTATAGATAGGATCTTTTTTTAAAAACTCTAAATATTTATTTAAATCACCTCTTGCAATGGAAATTTGCGCATTTATCCCCTGAGGGCCAATGTAAATTCTCCCTTTACTATCCACAGACTCTAAAAACTGTCTATGCTCTTTAATCATTCTTTGAGGGTCTGTGATTTTTTCAATCACATAATAGGCTAATACTACAATATTCATAGGAAACATGGTACTAAGATGGCTCTATTTTTTCAATACTTTCAATGAATTAAAATTTTTACTATAAGCTTAAAGAGAGACTTATTAAATAAAGAGAAAAAGCATTGTCGTAAAATCAGAAAATAGGTATCATTTCTCCATTAACTAAAATTGAATATTTGGGAGAACTATGGTTCGGTATACAGGTCCAAAAAACAGAATAGCTAGACGATTTGGCGCTAACATATTTGGAAAGAAAAGAAATCCACTTGCTCACAAAGTGAATCCACCAGGACAGCACGGTGCAACAAGAAAGAAAAAATCTGATTATGGTGTTCAGCTTGAAGAAAAGCAGAAACTAAGAGCTTGCTATGGTATGCTTACTCAAAAATCAATTGTAAGATACTATAGAGATGCAATTGCATTAAATGGTAACACTCAAGATCTTTTCATTCAAAGAATTGAAACAAGACTTGATGTATTAGTCTACAGATTGAAATTTGCTCTTACTCCTTTTCATGCTCAGCAACTTGTAGCCCATGGCCACATCCTTGTTGATGGAAAAAAAGTAGACATCAGATCTTACCAAGTAAAAGAAGGGATGGTCATCTCTGTTGCTGAAAAAGGAAGACAAAATGCATTGATTAAAGAGGCTCTTGAAAGATCTTCTGTCAATGTACCTGAGTATCTAAGTTTAGATGGACCAGGAATGAATGGAAAACTCCTTGTGTTACCACAATTGGATCAAATCCCATTCCCGATCCCTGTAAACGTTGCTGTTGTATGTGAATTCTTATCATTTACAACATAATTATCTAATAGCCACTTTTATAGTGGCTGTTTTTTTATAAGGGCTTTTTTATGACTTCCGGCAATAAAACCAAGGAAATCTATCTTGGAGCGCACACTTCAGCTGCAGGTGGAGCATTTAACGCCCTGAAAGAAGGCGCTGAAATAGGCGCTACTTCTATTCAACTCTTTACTAGCAATCAAAAGCAATGGAAAGGGAGAGAAATCTTACCAGAAGAAGTCGAAAAATGGGAAGCTTTGAAAAAAGAGACCGGCATCTCCCACATCATGAGCCATGCTAGCTACCTCATCAATATTGGCTCCCCTAATCTAGAACTTAGAAAAAAAAGCATCACAGCCCTTGCTGAGGAACTTAAAAGATGCCATCAATTAGGGATCGATTTTGTAAATTTCCATCCAGGGGCAGCAACAACTGGATCAAAAAAAGAATGTATAGATGCAATCATTTCAAGCCTTCTTTCTATCGAAAAATTAGTCAAAAGCGGTAAGACCCTCCTTGTTTTAGAAGCTACAGCAGGGCAAGGAACAGTTGTTGGTGCAACTTTTGAGGAATTAGGGGCAATTATTAAAGGGGTAAAAGATACAATTCCTATCGGTGTTTGTATAGATACCTGTCATATTTTTGCTGCAGGTTATGACATCTCCACAAAAGCTCTTTGGGAAACTACTTTAAAGGAATTTGACAAGCATATCGGATTAAACTATTTAGTAGCCCTACACCTTAACGACTCCAAACATCCATGCGGATCGAAAAAAGATCGTCATGAGTTATTAGGAGAGGGTGAAATCGGAATGGAATGCTTTAAAGTATGCATGCAAAATGAGTTCCTTGCTCCCCTCCCTAAATATTTAGAGACCCCTGATCCAAACAATTGGAAAAATGAAATTAAAAACCTAAGGACATTTATTAAATGATTGATGAACAACTTAAAAAGCGTACAAAAATAAAGGCGATCAAAAGCAACCCCTCTTTAATAGATACAAAAATTACAGTTAAAGGGTGGGTGAGAACCCACCGTCAACAAAAGACCTTCTCTTTTGTTGAAATCAATGATGGTAGTGAAGTTGGAAATCTTCAAATTATTATTGACCACAAAGTACCTGGCTATGAATCTCTTATAGAAAAAATCACTACAGGCGCTTCCATCTCAGTAATAGGTATTGTAGTACAAAGTCCAGGAAGCGGTCAATCCGTAGAAATTCAAGCAGAATCTTTTAGAATCATCGGAGAGGCCCCAGCAGATTATATCCTTCAGAAAAAAAGGCATTCTTTTGAATTTTTACGAACAATTGCCCATCTTAGACCAAGGACAAATACCTTTGGGGCAGTATCTCGCGTCAGAAGTCAAATGGCATATGCAACGCACAAGTTTTTTCAGGAAAATGATTTTACCTATGTACAGACACCAATTATCACTGGATCTGACTGTGAAGGTGCTGGAGAAATGTTTTGCGTCACTACCCTTAACAAAAACGCTATCCCTAAAAATACAGAAGGTAACGTTGACTACTCCAAAGACTTTTTCGAAAAAGAGGCATTTTTAACTGTATCAGGACAACTCAATGGAGAAGCTTACGCTACAGCTTTGAAAGATATCTACACCTTCGGTCCAACATTTCGTGCAGAAAACTCCAACACTTCCAGGCACTTAGCTGAGTTTTGGATGATTGAACCTGAAATTGCCTTTGCTGATCTTGAAGACAATATGGAACTTGCTGAAACATACCTTAAATACCTTGTGAAACATGCGCTCGACAACTGCGCCTCTGATCTTGAGTTCTTTAACTCCTTTATCGACAAAAACCTCTTAGAGAGATTACATCTAGTTCTTACCTTACCCTGCACAAGACTTAGCTACACCGATGCTGTAGAAGTATTACAAAAGAGCGGTAAAAAATTTGAATTTGAGGTGAAGTGGGGGATAGATTTGCAGTCTGAGCACGAAAGATATCTCTGTGAAGAGCATTTCAAAGGACCCTTAATCTTATTTAACTACCCAAAAGGGATTAAGCCTTTCTATATGAGAGCAAACGATGATGGTAAAACTGTTGCAGCGATGGACCTTCTTGTCCCAGGAATTGGAGAGCTAATTGGCGGCTCTCAAAGGGAGGAGCGCCTTGATATTCTTTTAAAAAATATGGATCACCATAAATTAGATAAAGAAGTTTATGATTGGTATGTCGATTTAAGACGTTTTGGAACAGTCCCTCATGCTGGGTTTGGACTTGGCTTTGAAAGGCTTGTCCAATATATCACTGGAATGGAAAATATCAGGGATATTTCCGCCTTTCCACGCTATCCAAAGCATGCAGACTTCTAATTATCAATAATCTAAGGAGTAATTTATATTTTACTTCCATTTGAATCCTGTATAGTTATAATAGTTGGTAGAGGAAATATGCATTATGTCAAATATTGATCCGTCAAGCCAACCAGATGGAGGAATTGGGAGCATTTTAAATGCTGCTTCAAAAAATCCTCCCAGTGCAAAAAGCCCTTCTGGCAGTGGAAGTATTTTTAAAATCTCAAAAGGTACCGATCATGGAATGGATGCCTTTAAAAACTGGTTAGGACCAAAGGATTATAAAGCTTTTATTAGCAACCTTCTACAATCTATTAATAACTCAATACAAGCTGATCAAAAAGCTACTGACCTTGCAAACCGAAAATTACGCGCTGTTGAAACAGGTGAAGATCCCGATGAAGTTACTGAATAAATCTATTATTGTTACTAAAGATGAGGAGGCCTTTCGCTTAGATCTTTTGATTACCAAGCGTTTCCCTGATGCTTCAAGAAATTATATCCATTACCTATTCAAAGAAGGGATGATTACAAAGGATAACGCTCCTCTTAAAAAAAGTTCTTTATGTAAAAAAGGTTCCCAAATCCAAATTTTTTTTAAACATCTTCCTGATGTGAAGCTTACATCTGAAGACATCCCTCTAGAAATTCTTTATGAAGATAATGAGATCATTGCGGTAAACAAACCTCCCGGAATGGTCACACACCCAGCCCCTGGCAGTCATACCAATACTTTTGCCGGAGCCCTTCTTTATTACCTAAAGAGCCTTCCAGAAAGTGATGATCCACTGCGCCCTGGTATTGTTCATAGGCTCGATAAAGATACCTCTGGAATTATCCTTGCGGCAAAAAGCATCACCTCTCTTAAAGCATTGCAAAAAATGTTTGCAAATAGAGAGGTGCAAAAAAGTTATCTTGCTATCTGTCATGGGTATATTGAGGATACCTCTCTAAACTTCCCAATTGGAAGACACCCCACTAAACGTAAGCAAATGACTACAATACCAAGTGGCAAAGAGGCGCTTACAGAGTTTAGGTTAATTGAAAAACACAAAGGTTTTTCCCTTATTGAAGCAAAGCCATATACAGGGAGAACACATCAAATTCGTGTTCATGCAAAACATCTAAATGCTTCCATTGTTGGCGATGAGTTATATGGCCCTAAAAAGCCCCTTTTTGAAAGGCATCTTCTTCATGCCCATAAAATTTCTTTCTTACACCCCTTTTCTAAAGAGCAACTTTCTATTTCAGTTCCCCCTCCAGAAGATTTTTTAAAATTTTGGACAACGTTAAAAACACTATAGTTTACAAAAAAGAAAAAATTAGTTAAAATCACCTATCAGTTAACCAAGGATCGAACAATGAAAGAATTTGTAGCTTATATCGTAAAAAATCTCGTAGACAACCCTGATAAAGTAAATATTAAGGAAATCGGCGGCACTCAGACACTGATTATTGAACTTAGCGTAGAAAAAAGTGATATCGGAAAAATCATCGGAAAGCGTGGCAAGACCATTAATGCTATCCGTACCCTACTAATGTCAGTAGCATCTCGCAATGGATTACGTGTAAACCTGGAAATTTTAGAAGACAATACTGATGAAGAAGCAGTATCAGATGAAGCTGAAGCTAAAAATTAAGACTAACCTAAGCGCAAGAAAAAAAAACACTACATAATATGTAGTGTTTTTTTTATATATATGGGGCAATATCTATTTTACGAGATTTTAAGGACTTTATCTCTACATAAAGTTCTGCCAAAGCTCCTTTTGTTGGAGCATTTGTCTTTACTTGCACTCTAGTAGAGACTCTTTTCATCGCCTCCTCAAGATTACATAAGTGCCCATGTAAAACTAAATCCACATGCTGAGGGTATACTTTTGGGGATTGCATTAAGTTCTTAATAAAACGATTTGCCCTTTCTTGCGACTCTCTATTTCCTTCCACACAAGTAATCCAAATCTCATCTCGAAGCTTAGAACTTGTCTCTTTAGCTCCTGAAAAAAGATCTTCTGCTGAATCCATCGTTGAAACCATAAAGATAAATATTGAGAGAGATGCATTATCTATGGCATGTTCTTTGCATCGCTCTAACCAATATTTCTGGATTTCATTTTTCTTTTTATGGAAAGTTGCGTGATTACTTGAAAAAAGCTTACATTGCGCAATCTCTGCATATTTTCCAATGACCTTTGTATCCTGAAAAAACGACACCTCTTCGGTGGTCGTTGCTTTCTTAAGAATTTCCTCAACTCTCTTCTCTTTCTTTGCATAGTTATCGCTATACAAGGAATATAAATCGTGAGACTGCAATAATTTTTTCGCCGCCTGCTCTGCAAAATCCGACGCATCGGCGTCAAGGTCGTCAAAATCAACGATTTCAACTTCCCTTCCAACCATCAAAGACTTCATTCTGTTCATCAGCCCAGCAACAACATAGACATCAAATGCAGTAACTTTCGTTAATAGATCTGTATCATCTAAAATTGCAAAAAGAAAGTGCGTATAATCTAAGAACTCTTTATCTTTTGAGATAAAATAGATGCTATTTTTAGCAACCACTTCTTTTTTCGAAAGGAGACGTTTCAAAATCCTGACATTACTAGTAACAGCTAAATTAGCTGAAACTTGCTTTATTTGATCCTCTATTTCCTTTTTATTATATCCATGAGAAGAATAGCGATCATTGATACTCATATTGATTTTAGCAACTGTAGAGTTTGTACTCTGAGCATCTGACACTAATACTAAGGACGGCACATTTGTCTTAAGATCACTTTTATGATGGTCAATACAGGAGACAATATCCATAAATGAGGGTTTATCCATTTCATCATTATTTGAAAAGTCTCTCATACTTACTGTAGCAAGAGATTGTCTCTTAATATCTTTTGCATGGATGACTCCAAGTGGGGTAAGCCCTGTCTTATCTTCATGAACAACAGTTAAGTGTGCATATCCCTCCATCTTTGCAGCAATTGTATGATAATCATCAAGGTGTGAAAGTGTTACAGGCTTTAGTTGTAATACTTTTCTTTTCACAGCAATTGCAATTTCTAATGAATCAAGGTATGAAAAATAGTCAAGAAGCTGTTTGTGATAGAGCTGTAAACTATTTTCAATATTTGCACTCCCCTCTAGGGCATGTAAATTGCTACTTAGTGTTTGTAATTTATCTGTAGACTCTAAAAACTCACCAATAGTTTGATCTAGTCCCTTTTTAAAGCCCAGTATCTCTACAATAAATAGGTTCAGCTTTTCCATGCAGCTACTTTGATGTAGCCCTATGTGAAAATAATCCAAAAATCTCTTGTTTAAGATATCAGAAATCCCTTTTTTAAGATCTCCTTTTTTCAATAAAAATTTGACAATAACCATATAAAGAGCTTGCTCAAAACTTCGTAGCGTCAATTGAAAGTTATTAATCACCATCCGAACTTCATCATAATCTACAGCTCTCCAATCAGCAACATATCCCCCATTTCCATCTATTACAATGACGGAGTTTTTCACCCGATCATGATTTACTCCAATAGAAGACTCAGAGAGATGCTTGATGATGATATGTTCTTGAGAAACTAAATCTAAAGAGGTTAAAGACAATTCTCTTGAGGTTTTTACTAAGACATCAAAAATATCATTTCCTAAAGGTTTATAGAATAGATTATCTACTTCAATGCTGCCAAGAGGAGGTCCATTTGGCACTTGCCAATAATGAATCCCCTTTCCAACTTTTGCTGCAAAGGCATCTAAAAATCCATGAAAAGAGGCAATGACAGTATCTATATCTGGGGAGAAATGAGCGACAGCAAAATGCGATCCATTAAAACTCTTGCCCGTTCCAACAGGAAAAAAAGCTTGATATTCATTGCGAGGAATATATCTTCCCACAATCTTTCCGCGTAAGAAAAGATCTTCTTTTGGCTCTAATTTAGCATAATTATCGAGAAAAACTTCAAAGCTTGCAAAGTGATAGGTCGGTAGAAGTATCTTTCGAACTGCTCCTATAAAATCAATTACTGCTGGAAGGAGAAATGTCCCCTCTTTTGCAGCTTTAATCTCTTCTAAAAGTAAATTGCCGACAAAACGATGCTGCTCAAAAGAGCCCTTATTTTTCAACGATTTATCATTTAATGCAGTATATATTGATTCTTTGAATAGCTGAGGAGAGAAAACTGCATCCCCGAGCCATGTTCCATCAAATGAAATATACGATTTTTCACCCTTATTCATATCAAACTCCTAAAAAGGATTCGGACCGAGCAGGATTCGAACCTGCGACCACCCGCTTAGAAGGCGGGTGCTCTATCCACTGAGCTATCGGTCCAAAATATCCTTAGTTAAGGATATCTTGATTTTCTTATCAAATCAAGAATAATTTTATTTAATGGAACAAGTATACCACAAATACTGATTTAATGTATAGTGCAAGCTATGGAATATTTACTAACAGGCATCATTGGCGGATCAGGTCGTCTTGGATCTGTAATTTCCACCCTCTGTAACTGCAAAAAAATGACTCTTTTTTCTGATTTAAAAGGGATAGATATTTGTATCGATGTTTCCAAAGCAAATGTAATAAAAGAATTTCTACCCCTAATTGTAAAGGCAAAGATCCCCCTTGTAGTGGGAGCAACAGGTCACAGCAGCGAGACTTTTGATGCACTTTTTGAAGCCTCCACGTTGATTCCAGTCCTTATTGCCGCAAATTTTTCTGAAGGGATCTATTTAATGAAGACTGCCTTACTTGCTTTAAATAGAACTCCCACCCTTATCACTGAAACGCACCATGAACATAAAAAAGATGCGCCAAGCGGCACTGCTAAAACTTTGCAATTGTTGTACAAAGACCCTCCAACTGTGGAGTCTATTCGTAAGGGAGAAGAAATTGGAACACACACAATAACTTTCAAACTCCCCTTTGAAACACTAGAAATCACTCATAGAGCAGAATCATTAAAACTCTTTGCAGAAGGGGCGAAAAAGGCTCTCTTCTTTCTTTCTAAAAAAGAGAGAGGACTCTATACTATGGATGATGTTTACAAGAAGGATAAGTATGAGCACAAAATTTGATCAGATCACAATTCAAGGGCAAACCTACGGCAAAGACAAACCTCTTGGACTGATTCTAGGACCTTGTGTTATGGAATCCTATGAGCAACTACAAGAGGTGTGCGGCTACCTAAAAGAGCACTTAAACTTTCCATTTATCTTCAAATCGAGTTTTGATAAAGCCAATCGATCTTCTGTTGATTCCTACCGTGGAGTAGGCATTGATAAAGGGCTCACCTATCTATCAAAAATTAAGCAAGAGTTTGACGTCCCTGTTACCACAGACATCCACCTCCCCACAGAGGCCTTAATTGTTGCTGAGGTTGTTGACATCATTCAAATTCCTGCATTTTTAGCCCGTCAAACAGATCTTGTTATCGCCGCAGGCAATACTCACCTTCCAGTACATGTCAAGAAAGGACAGTTCATGGCTCCAAGAGATATGGAACATGTCTCTAATAAACTTCTCTCCACTGGTAATAAACAGATTGTATTTACAGACCGAGGGAGTTGTTTTGGATACAATAATTTGGTCAACGACTTTAGATCCTTTCCAATAATGAAAGAGTACTGTTCTGCTACTTGCTATGATGTGACTCACTCTGCACAACTTCCTGGTCAAGGAAAAGAATCAGGTGGGGAAAAAGCATTTATGGAGCCCCTTGCTATGGCAGCAGTTGCTGCAGGTTGCGACATGATCTATTTAGAGGCTCATCCTAACCCACTTGCAGCCAAATCTGACAGAAATACACAAATGGAACTAAAAAAAGTTTCACGCCTAGTGAACAGACTTCAAGAACTTAGGACTTTTTTACAACAAAAAGAAACAGCATATGCTGGGTAAGTATACAACAACCCTTTGGAATTTGATTTGCATATTTAGCATCCTTTTATCAGTGAAACTCATCACCCCATTTATTCAAAAGGAGCAAAGACAACTATCCAAAAAAGAAGAAAGCTTTCCAATCAAACAAATTGGAGCAAAACGAACTCTTTGGAAACGTGGAGATATGGCCTGCACAACAACTATTCATGAAAATAAGTCCTCATCTATTGCAGGAGAAAATAGCGAACACTCTACCGATGACTGGATGTCCATTACTTGGAGCAAGAAAAAATGATTTTGGAAGTAAAAAACCTTACCATCAAAATGAAAAAACAGATCATTTTAGACAACCTTTCTTTTGGAATTGAAGAGGGATCCATCACAGGACTGCTTGGAGCAAATGGAGCGGGAAAAACCACTACTTTTCATGCTTTGATTGGACTACTCCCTGTTTCTATTGGAGAGATCTACCTTGAAGGAGAAAATATCACCTCTTTACCTATGTATAAACGAGCACGTAAAGGAATTGGGTACTTAAGCCAAGAATCCTCTATCTTTAGAGAACTTACCGTGGAAGAAAATCTTCTGATCTACCTTGAGATGAAAAAAGTCTCTTCGAAAGAAAAAAGGCAAATTGTAGAGGAGCGACTAAAAGAGCTTAATATCTTTCACCTTAAAGACAAACGGGCAGACTGCCTCTCTGGTGGAGAGCGACGACGTGTTGAAATTAGCCGCGCGTTGATTACTAACCCTAAAGTTCTCTTTTTAGATGAACCTTTTGCAAATATTGATCCTAAAACCATCGAAGATGTTAAAGAATTAATTCTTTACCTCAAAGGAAAAAAAATCACCGTGGTGATAACTGATCACAATGCAAGAGAACTTCTATCCTTTATTGATAGTGGTCTTTTTCTCCATGATGGTAAATTACTGGCCGTTGGATCAAAAGATCAACTAGTAAGCCACCCTGCCCTTATTGAACATTACTTAGGTAAAAGCTATAAACAATAGCTTTTACAGAAAAGCCTTCTATGCTACACTTACCACTCAAAAGTTAAATTTATGGCTTTTTGCGAAACAAACGGAGTTAACAATGACAATGCAGCAGACACTATCTATTATTAAACCAGACGCAGTAAAAAAAAATGTAGTAGGAGAGATCCTTGCTCGTTTTGAAAAAAATGGTCTATCTATCATTGCTATCAAGCAAGTCTACCTTACAAGAGATGAAGCTGAAGAATTTTATGGAATCCATAGAAAAAGACCTTTTTTCAATGATTTAGTCGCATTTATGATTTCTGGACCAGTAGTGGTATCGGTTCTTGAAGGAAAAAATGCAGTGGCTAAAAACAGAGAAATCATGGGAGCCACAAATCCAGCAGAAGCTGCACCTGGTACCATCAGAAAAGATTTTGCTGATTCTATTGATGCCAATGCTGTGCACGGCTCTGATAGTCACGAAAATGCAATCGAGGAAGTGCTTTTCTTCTTTGATGAAGATGAAATCTTTTCAAAATTGGATGTTTAAAACATTAGATCTCTTTAGAATATTCTTTCGCATCTAACGTTAGAATATTCTTTAGATCAGCTTCTTGTATATTTAACCCACTTGTATTTAATGACTTAGGTAAAAAGCCGTATGGAGTTTCCATTTTTTCAGCCTTTTCATTGATGGCATCAAACATCCAAGCAATGACTCTCATATTTTCGCTAAATCCTGGCCAAATATATTTTCCTTCCTGATTTTTTCTAAACCAGTTCACGGCAAATATTTTTGGAAGTTTTCTATCCTTTTTTTCCATAGAGAGCCAATGAGAAAAATAGTCCTGCATGTTATAGCCGCAAAAGGGAAGCATCGCAAAAGGATCTTTTCGCATCTCTCCAGTTTTTCCTTCTGCCGCTGCAGTTTTTTCTGATGAGAGGCTTGCCCCGTAAAAGACGCCCATCTTCCAGTCTTTTGCCTCCATTACAAGTGGAGCAATTGTTGCACGACGCCCTCCAAAGATAATCCCCGCAATAGGTACTGCCCTTCCATTGATTGCTGCCTCATCAAGTGAGGGGCATCTTCTCATGGGAGCTGTGAACCTAGAATTTGGATGGGCAGCAGGGACTCCCCCTTTAGGATCATGCAGCTCTCCCTTCCAATTGATCAGCACCTTTGGCACTTCTCTAGTTAATCCTTCCCACCAAACATCGTCGCCATTTAAGGCAACATTTGTGAAAAGGGTATCTTCTTCAATAGTTTTCATCGCATTTGGGTTGGTATCTATTGATGTTCCAGGAGCGACCCCAAAAAAGCCATTCTCGGGATTGATTGCATACAATCTTCCATCTTCTCCAAACTTCATCCAAGCAATATCATCGCCAACACATTCTATTTTCCATCCAGGGAGGGAGGATTTCATCATAGCAAGATTTGTTTTCCCACATGAGGAAGGAAAAGCTGCTGTAAAGTATTTCTTTTCCCCTGCAGGATTTGTAACGCCAATGATGAGCATATGCTCGGCTAGCCACCCTTCATCTCTTGCAATTGTTGAAGCAATTCTTAAAGCATGGCATTTTTTTCCAAGGAGTGCATTTCCGCCGTAGCCGCTTCCAAAAGAATAGATTTCTTTTGTTTCGGGGAAATGTGCAATGACCTTTTCGTCATTACAGGGCCAGAAAGAATCCACTACCCCCTCTTTTAAAGGCATGCCTACGCTATGGAGCCCCATAACCACATCCTCATCGGGAAAAAATGCACCCATCCTTGTCATGATAAACATATTTACGCATACATAGAGAGAATCGGTAACTTCGATCCCTACCTTTGAAATATCAGAATTTTCTGGGCCCATACGATAAGGGATAACATACATAGTTCTTCCCTCCATGCAACCGGAAAAAAGCCCCATCAACCGTTTTTTCATGGCTTTGGGCTCAAACCAATTGTTGGTAGCTCCAGAATCCTCTTTTTTTTCGCTACATATGAAGGTGCAGCTCTCTACCCTTGCCACATCTTTTGGATCTGATCTAAAATAATAGCACCCTTTTCGCTTAAGAGGCTTTGCCACTTTTTTTTCGACCAATTCATTAATAAAAGATTGATATTCTTCTTTTGATCCATCACAAACATGCACTGACTTTGGTTTACAAAGTTGTATGAAATCAGCAATTTTCAGCTGTACCTCTTTAGAAAACCTATCCATCATTATATTCTTGATGTTTTTTTATTCTTTTTAAACTGCTCAAGGTACTCTAAAGCCTTACCAGTACCAAGGCATACAGCAAGCAATGGGTTTGGAGCAATAATTACAGAAAGTCCACATTCTTTGATTAGGAATTTATCTAATCCTTTGATTAAAGCGCCGCCGCCACATAAAACCATACCCCTGTCCACAAGGTCTGCCGCAAGCTCTGGAGGGCATTTTTCAAGGGTCAATTTCACACTTTCCACAATCTGTAAGATTGGTTCAGAAAGACATTCACGAATTTCTACTGAGTTAATTCTTTTTGTAACAGGAAGGCCTGCGACTTGATCTCGACCGCGCACCTCCATCTCTAATTCGTGATCACCTAATGCATAGGCAGAACCAATAGTGATCTTAATTTCTTCTGCTGTACGAGGGCCAATCATCAAATTGTAGGTTCGTCTCATGTAATTGATGATACACTCATCAAATTCATCTCCACCAATTCTTAGAGAACGGCTTTCGACAATTCCTCCTAAAGAAATAATCGCAATTTCTGTTGTACCACCACCAATATCAATGATCATGTTAGCTGCCGGCTCATGCACTGGTAAATCTACACCAATTGCTGCCGCCATTGGCTCTTCAATTAAAAAGACCTCTTGGGCTCCTGCTTTAAGCGCTGAATCTTCTACCGCTCTTTTTTCTACTCCAGTAATCCCTGATGGTACCGCAATTAAAATTTTTGGCCTAAAAATACTTCTTGTAGGGGTGACCCGTTTTAAAATAACAGCAAGCATATCTCCCACGATTTCAAAATCAGCGATTACACCATCTTTCATCGGGCGAACAGCATGAATTTTTCTTGGAGTTTTTCCAAGCATAGCTTTTGCTTTATGCCCTACTGCTAAAACTTCATTTGTATACGAATCAATAGCAACTACAGATGGTTCAGCTAAGACTATTCCCTTCCCTTTTACATACACAAGTGTGTTAGCAGTCCCTAAATCAATACCAATATCACTAGCAAATAAACTCGATACTTTATTCCATTTCCCCGAAGCTAACTTTTTAAGTTTTGATGTGGTTTTTTTAATAAACTCTAGTTCTTTCATAGGGGTTACTCTTTAAATATTTTAATGTATTTACATGTTAACAGAGAATTTATTTGGATGCAACGGTAACTTTTTTCATAGTTTTTCCTTGCTGAATGATCTGAAATAGAGTAAAAAGGAAGATATTAAACCATTTTGGTTTTTTGAGGTTTTATGTTAAACGTAAGAAAATTGAAGCAGGATTTCTCTCAAACTGTATTACGTGAAGGAAAAGATCTATTCACTGATAAGAAGGTAACCTCTGCAAAAATCATTAATTTAGATGCAACCTCTCTCCGAATAAGTGCAAAAGTTGATGGACAATTTGAAAATGCCTACGAGTGTGAAATTGAAATAGATCGGATCGATTGTGAGACAATTGATTCAGATTGCGATTGCCCCTATCACTACGACTGTCAACATTTAGCAGCCCTATTATATTATTTAGAGGCCCATCTAGATAAAATGCTTGTCACATACTCAAAAGATCCCGAAAGTGACACTGCAAAAGAATTCCAAGCTAGTGAAATTTTAGAAGTGGTAAAAGATGCCGTTTCAAAAGAAGAGAAGAGAAAAGATGTAGAATTCCAAAAGGAATTAATGCAGGAATATATTCTTGCCTCAAGGATCTTATCTACCTCCCCTTTCTTCTTACAAAAAAGTGAAGCAGAAGTTACGACAGCTTCCATGATGATCATCTATAACTTTCCCGAATCAAAAGATGGGTTAAAAGCAATTGTAGAGCTGCAATTTGCCCTTCGCCTTCCATCAAGATCAAAGCCTCTCCATATCCCCAATGCAAAAACCTTCCTGGATGGTATTAGATACGAAGAGTCCCTGCAAATTGGCGGTAAAAAATATCTTTTCACCCCAGAATCCTTTCCTGAAGACTCTAGAGACTTTGTTCGTATGTTAATTGATTATGCAAGGGTTCATGACAAAGCAACTACAGAAAGAGGTCAAAAATGTGCCTACATTGAAACAAAATCTTTAGGCCTCCTTCTTTCTAAATGTTTTCTAGCAGCCTATGACAAGCTTCCACCAGGAGCTAAAAATAGCTCTATCACGCACGAGCTTCCTGGAATCTTTATAGAAAATCTAGACACTCCACTTCATTATTCTCCTATTTTGGCATCCTTTAATATGAATTTAGAATACATTAAACCACCTGCTTCAAAAATTCTCATCAATCCAACGATTTTAACAGGGGATAAGTCAATTCTATTAGAAGATGCACTATTTTTTGAGTGTGCCTCCCCTTCTTTTATCCATGAAAGTACTTTCTATAAGTTTGGGCCATCCATTACTAGGCAACATTTGATTCACCTTATTGCAATGAGAGAGATTACCATCTGTAAGCCCCTTTTTGGTACATTTATTGAAAACGGTTTAGGAAGACTTTCCTCTTATGCATCCATCTCAGGAAAAGAAATTTTTAATGAGTTTACAACCCTCCCTTATGTACGAAAACTGAAAGGCACTTGCAATATCTCCTATTTAGATGGAGAGTTAGAGGCGGTATTAGAATTTAATTACAATGATATCAACATACCAGCATCGCCAGATGCCCTTACAATTGAGCATTTAGAACCCTTCCAAAAAGACTCAGGACTCCTTGCTCGAAATCTTTTTGAAGAGAAACAGATCATTGACAATCTCTTTATAGACTTTGTTTATGAAAAAGAACAAGGAGCTTTTGTTGCTAAAAGTGAGAAAAAGATCGTAGAGTTTATGACTGAGCGTCTTCCTGAATACAAAAATGTCATCACTTTCAATTGCCCTCAAAACTTGCTTGATCAATTCATTTATGATAGCTCCACTTTCACTTTATCTTTAACACACACAGATAGGCTAGATTCTTATGACTTAAAAATAGAAGTAGATGGAAGCCTTGAAGGGATTCGTATGGATAGCCTTTGGGACTGCATTCTTTCCAAAAGATCGTACCTTGAGCTGAGCTATAAGAAGAAGGGGTCTTCAAAAGAGACTTCTACTAGAATGAATAAGATTTTAGTACTCAACCTAAAAGTGCTGTCTAAAATTGTCTACCTTTTCGATGAGCTTG
>CAMDFS010000003.1 GCA_945897715.1 Chlamydia trachomatis | reverse complement strand
AGGATTAACAATGTGACAAGACAGGCGATTTATGTCGCTATTAAGCAAAGAAAGCTTCGCGCTTCTAAAGATGCGACTCGCTGGACGATCGATCTTAAAGATTTGGATGAATACAGAAGAAGAAAGTATTCTAGAGCAAAATCAATGTTTGATGGTGAATTAGTATTTGATAATCATAAAGGATATTTTTCAGTGAATCAAGTGGCTAAGATGCTTGGAGTTCCACCGCAAAAGATTTACTATGCAACAAGAATTGGATTGTTAAAAGCAATCAGAAAAGGTGCTGCATGGGTAATTCATTCTGATGATGTAAGAAATTATCAACAGAACTATTTAAATAAAAGAATAGTGAATACAGAGTCTTCTAGCGAAGCGATGTAATCGAAGGCAGGGTTAGACCTCTCATAAAGAGCCATCAAATAACTTTTGATGGCTCTTTTGATTTCGCTTTTAGATAGTTTGCATAATCTTGCAAACATGCCCCTGCCCGTGCCCGTGCCTTTGCCCGTGCCCGTATCTTTGCTTAATTAGCGATTTTTTTGTGCCATTTTAATCAACATTGATACTATACGAATTAGCAATTCCCGCCCATTTAGATAAAGGTTTTCTTCTATGAGGTTTAGGCGATAACATACATGCAACACCCCTGCACACTCAGTAGCTGATCTTTTTGCCATACGATAAAATCGAATTTTTTCATCGACTGCATATTCTCCGGCGCCTTCTGCAATATTTAGAGGAATTGATAAAGCAGCGCGCTGAAGCTGATCTTTTAAATAGAACCTTCCTCGAGGTAAATTTTCTCCCATTTCATCGGCGAATAGAACAAATTCTATAGCTATTTGATATACATTTAGTTTTTCATGATCAAATAAAACTGTTTTTATTTTTTCTTCTAATTCAGCCAACATGTTTTAACCTTACCAATTCGTGTGAAAAGACAAAGATTCTATTAAAAAATAGAATTGTAAAAAAGAGATTTTTCGGGCAAGGGCACGGGCAGGGAAAAAGGGAAAGGCAAAGGGAAGGGGAAAGGCAAAGGGAAGGGGAAAGGCAAAGAGAAAGACATGGGCACGGGCACGGGCAAGGGCACGGGCAGGGAAAAAGGCAAAGGCAAAGGGAAGGGGAAAGGCAAAGAGAAAGACATGGGCACGGGCACGGGCAGGGGCACGGGCAAGGGCAAGGGCAAAGGCAAAGGCAAAGGCAAAGGCAAAGGGAAGGGGAAGGGGAAGGGGAAGGGGAAGGGGAAAGGGAAGGGGGAAAGAAAGTTATTCTATCATTCGTCTATGATGATAAAATCTTTAATCTGAAGTTGAATCGACGATTTATTCAAATACACATTGATGTGTGGTGTAAAAGCAAGCAATAATTTAATATTCTTTTTCAAGAGCGTAGGTTTACGATTGCCCATATTAAATCCAATCCCTTCAAGATAACGATCTCCATCTTCTAAAGAGAATTTAAGGTGGTTTTTTCCGATGATTTTTGGGGCGTGGACTTGTTGTGCTGTAGCATACAAGGTAACATGAGGATTTTCCATCCCATATGGCTCTAATAGTGTTAAAGACTCTAAAAATTCAAAAGTAAGATCTTTAAAGGAGATCTGAGCATCAAGATATAGCTTTGGCTGGATATCTCTTTCTTTTAGGTGTTTTTGGGCTGCTTCAAGAAATCTTTCCTTTAAGATAGGGATGTTTTCTTCTTTAATGGTTAAGCCGCAGGCGTAGTCATGACCGCCGAAATTGATCAATAGGTCTTTATTGTCCTTTAAAACATCAAGGACAGGAAATTCAGGAATTGTACGAATTGATCCTTTTCCAATACCATCTTTTATTGTAATAACGATGGTGGGTTTGTTGTAGAGTTTTGAAATTTTTGTAGCAAGGATTGCAATGATACCAGAATGCCAAGTGTAGGAATGTAAAACAATCGCCTTATTTTTTACTATATCTGGATTGTCTGCGATTAACTTATCCAGATTTTCTGTGTCTTTGCGCTCAATTCTCTGTCTTTTTTGATTCATTTGATCAAGATCACGAGCAAGGGCTTCAGCTTCGCCCATATCACGAACAAGGAGTAAGTTTACCCCTTTTACAGGGTCATCAATCCTTCCCAAGCTGTTTAGCCTTGGAGCAACTTTTGAAGCGATATCTGTTGTGGTAATATCCTCTGGATTTACTTCTGAGACGTGAATTAATTTTAGTAGCCCAATTCTTTGTGTTTTTTTTAGTTGCTCTATTCCATATCTTACTAGGATTCTATTTTCACCAGTTAAAGCGCCCATGTCGGAAATTGTTCCGAGGGCTACAAGATCTAGGTATCTTCTTAGGTCAATAAGGTCAGCTTGTACTTCGCCTTTTTTTGCGAGCATATTCATCATGGCATGAGCGAATTTAAAAGCTACACCAACGCCAGTTAAGTCTTTATTTGGATACTTGCTGCCTTTCAATTTTGGATTGAGCGTTGCGATACAATGAGGGATTCTATCGGTGGGTTCATGATGGTCTGTAATGATTACATCGATGCCAATTTTTGTGAGCTCTTCGATTTCATCAGCGGCTGTAATGCCGCAATCTACGGTAATTAATAGTTTGCAATCATTTTTTTTTGCATACTCCACAGAATCTAGAATAGTATTGCCTCGATCTGAACTTCGCGAGACAATATAGAAATAGACCCTTGCCCCTAATGCTCTTAAGAAATCTACAAGGAGGGTAGTTCCTGTAATGCCATCGACATCGTTATCACCAAAAATAAGGATGCTCTCATTTTTTTTGAGTGCTTCATGAAGCCTCTCTGTTGCTTTATCAATTTCACTTAATTTTTCAGGTGGGATAAGGTGGGGAAGTTTTGAATAGAGAAATTTATGGACATCAGTTTTTTTAGTGAATTTTCTTGAAACTAAGACTTGGGCAGTTGCTGGATGAATGTGAAATTCAGAAATAAAATAATCAATTAATGGTTGATTTACCGTTGGATAAACCCATACGAGATTCGATGGAGATTGTTTGTATTGCATGGGATCTACTTTTTTGCAAAGGATAGTTCATTTGGATAAAAAAATCAAGTATACATGGCTAGAAATTTTCTAGCCGGTGATACTTATGATAGATGCAGATCTAACCTTCTTTTTATCTTTGCTTTTGAAAATATACAAAAAGGTACTTGCTAAGAATAAACTAGATAATGTCCCAACAATTACCCCTACCATCATTAAAAATGAGAAGTTAAAGATAGACTTTCCACCAAGCATGACAAGTGATAATAGTACAACAAGAGTTGTTAACGATGTCATCATTGTTCTAGAAAGTGTCTTATTCAAGGAAAGATCTATAATCTCTTTCAATGAGGTAGAATGATTTTTCTTAAGCTCTGTTCTTATCCTATCAAAGACAATGATCGTATCATTTAATGAGTAACCTATAATTGTCATAAGGGCAGCTATTGTATTTAGATCAATAGAAAGAGGGAGTCCTAAAGCTTTACAAATGCCTAGAATTGCTAAAGTTAAGAGCAAGTCAAAGGCTAATCCAATGGTAGCACTTATTGCATAACTAAATTCAAATCTGACAGTAATATAGATAAGAATTGCAGCTAGAGCTAATAAGATTCCAAATAGAGCATTATTTCTCATCGTCGCAGACATTTGGCCGCTAATTGAAGAGAAGTTTTTGTCTAAAGAGTTTAATGATTTAGAAGTTAATAATACATTTGAATCTTTTAAAATAGCAACAATTGCAGCAATCTTTGGATTTTTTTCATAAGAATAGGTGAATTCATCGTTAAGGGAGGGTTTTTTTAAGTTCGCAAAAGGTCTTCCGGGATTATTTAACGCATTGCTTAAATAGATCTTTAAAGCACTTTTGTTATTAAGCGCTCGAATAGAATATTCTGAAGAAGAGATCCCATGGGAGGTGAGAGCATGCTCTACGCTTGCTTTTGGATTTGTTCCATTTGAGCCAGCTACTTCTAATTCAAGCGTCATACCGCCAGTAAAGTCCATCCCAAAGAGAGTCTCTCTTTGTTCATATAACGTCACTCCACCAATAATAATACAAGCAGTAGCAATAAATGTTGCTACTCTTCCATACTTCATGAATGAAAAATTTGAGTCTGGAAATAAGTTCATCATTTTTAGACTTTGATTTTTACCTTTTTTCAGCCAGAAATTGAAAAATGTTCTTGTCATGTAAAGGGCAGTAAACATTGACGAAGTGATACCAATAATTAAAGTGAGAGCAAAGCCTTTTACTGGGCCTGCATCAAAGTTAAGGAGGATCAATGCTGCGATGATGCTTGTGATATTGGAGTCAAAAATTGCGGAAAAGGCTTTTTCATATCCGGTTGCAATGGCATTAGAGATATTTTTATGTTCCTCATTTTCTTCACGGACACGTTCAAAGATCAAGACATTTGCATCAACTGACATTCCAATTGTTAAGATGATTCCGGCAATTCCAGCAAGGGTTAACGATGCTCCAAGATTTTGAAGCATTGCCCAAAGGATGAGTATGTTAAATACCACAGCGATGGAGGCGATTACTCCAGCAAATCTGTAATATCCAATCATAATTGCAATGACAGCAAAAAAAGCGATTACAGTGGCAAGGATCCCTTGGGATCTTTCTTGTGCCCCAAGTTCTGGGCTAATAGTAGTTTCTGAGATAATTTCAGGAGTATAAGTTAAAGAGCCCGCTCTAAGGTCAGCTGCAAGTCTTGCAACCTCTTTTTGTGAGAAAGAGCCAGAAATTCTTCCATTTTCTTTCAAAGCATCTTGTAGTCTAGGCATGCTGATGATCTTTCCGTTTAGTACAGCGGATAATCTCCAGCCATTGCCGTTGGTTATTTCTGAATAGGCTCTATTATTCATCTGAGAAGTAGAGAATACAGAGGTCCAGTTATGTAAAATATCTCTTGGATCTATGTTTTCTTCTGAGGAGGAGGAGTTTACGCTAAAAGATAGGAAATTTCCAGTGTTTGGGTCATATCCAGCCCGTACATCTTTTAGCCATGCACCTTCTAGTGCATAGTTATTGAATAGGATGATTAATGGATTAGTCATCCCATGCCAATCTTCTATGCTGCTACCCTCAAGAACTCCAATCTTGGAGACTTTATCGTCGACAATGGCGGACATATTCGGATTGCTTGGGTCTGCTAGTTGGAGACCATTTTCTAATAGGACTCTTCCTGAATCACTTCTTGGAAATGGATTTTCAATATCTAGGGTATCGCCATAGAGATGGTTGAAAGCAATCCCATTGATGCTTTCAGAATCGGTCTTGCTAGTTACTAAGGCTTCATTCCAAACTTCTTGCAAGAATCTACCAAGAGAGGTTCTAAGCCCTGCATTGTAATAGGAAAACTTTTCATTTACTACATGGAAAGTCATTGATGAGGCAGTAATTAATTCACTGGCAGAAAGACTTTGTGTTGCTGGGAAGTCTAAAGTAATAAATGATCCTTCTTTTCGAATGGAGACATCTGAAACACCCATTTTGTTTACTCTGCGATATAACTCATTTACCCCTTGATTTAGGTCCTCTTCACTTGTTACGGCCCTGTTCTGTTTATCTTTTAGAGCAACGCGCACCGTGGTGCCTCCATTTAGGTCTAGACCCCAATGAAGGATTTTTTTCTCATCACCTCTAAAATATTTTGAGGTTGAGAGAGCAAGATTGCTAAAGAAAGGACTTTTTGTTGGTGCAGGGATGCTAAAGTGTCCTTCTGCTTCTACATTAGACTGAGCCTTATTATATTCATCCTGCCATTTTAATAGATCAGCATGTTCCTTATTTTCGATTTCATTTACAGCAAGGATTCTGTTTCGAACATCAGAAAACTCTAATGTGGCAAACGTTTTAGAGCTGAGCACATTCCAATCTTCTCTTGTTGCAGAAAGCAAGGGTGCAAAATAGTCAGAAATCATGAATATGTAATCATCTTTAAATGCCTTGTCAAACGGAAATCCACTTCCCTCATAGACACGAGCGCCATGCTGACGAAGTAAGGTATCAAGAGCTAATAAATCTTTACCGAGGGCCTTGTTTTCTTCCCCTGACTCTTTTTGCATTGAATTTCGATTCATTAGGAGCAAGCTTTTCCCAATGATATAGACCGATCCATTATCAAATCCTTCAGTTTCTCCCTCTTTGTCAAGAATTGGAGCATATAATGCTAAACAAAACGCCTTTTCTTGCTCAGGGAGTGCTTTGTATTCCTCAAAGCTAACAATTTTGTAGTCATTTGGGTTAAGCTCTTTTGATGACCTCTGCCAATGAGATAGTAACGAAGTTTTTAAAGCGGAGAGTTTTTTTTCTGCAACAACCTTTAGATCGAACTTTAGAAGGCTTTTAGCACCATCTAAATTTGATAGGTCTAAGGTAAATAGGGATCCATTTCTTTGAATCTCTTCTGAAGTTGTGTTTTTTACTTTTGCAATCTCATCAAAAATAAGCTGTACAATCTTTTTTTGTAGTGAGGCGTCTTTTGTGCTCATATACGAGGTCAATTCTTCTGCAATTTCAAATGAAACATTTCTATCTTTGTAATTCACAGTGATACTTGAAATTACTGGATTATTCCCCCCTGTGGACAGGGTAAATAATTCTTTTTCCTCAATTTTGTTATTCGTTAGCTCTGTAGAATAATTACTCTTTAGATTTTTGACTGCAGAAGGTGTGAAGAGTGTCTTTTTATTCTGAAGAAGAGTAATTGCATTTAAGAGTTTTTCTTCCTGCTCTTTCAATGTGGAAAGGGCTCCTACCTCTGGAAGAGTGGTATCTTTTTCATCAAGTGAGCCCTCCTTTATTGTATCAATAAGTTGAAGTTTTTCTTTTTGAATATAATCCTTACAAGCCATAAAGCCGTTTAGGCAATGGTTGTAAAGAAATGTAGCATCACGGGTCTTTGACTCAAATGCAGAGGCGTAGAAACGCTTTTGAAGGGCACTGCCATTTTCAAACAAAGACTTGTATTGCAAGAGTGTGTCAGCAACAGCAAGGAAATAGGGAGTTTTGTATCCAATATAGTGATCATTGATTGTTCGTTCAATATTGATAGCAGTAGAAGATGTTGAGGTCACAACTTTTGCTATTTCTAGGATTCTATCATCTAATATATCTCTATAACTTGAGGAGATTGATCCATCTTCCTTGTACATAGGAACATAGGAAAAGCACTGCTCTATAGTGCTTAGATCAAAATGGATAGGGATCTCTCTTTTCAAGGTAACAGTTTTAGAAGCCACATCAAAATCATCGCTTTCTAAAGGGAGCATTTTTTTTGGAAAGAAAGGGATAAGGTTCCCAGCTTTTGTCATATGAGATTTAAAAATTCGAGCATCTTTTTCAGTCTTGAAAGTGACATTGATTGCATCTGGGTTTTTTTCTTTAAGGGAGACTTTAGTAGGTTTTAGGTGAAGAAGTTTGCAATAGGAATGAATCCAGGCAATAGATTCGCCCTCTAGTGTATTAACTCTTTTAGCAATATCAGTAGCAATTTTTTCAGAGACAGATTTTGTGATTTCCCCTTTTAAATTCTTGGTATAGAAAAAAATGGTTGGGAGAATATTGTAGAGTGTGAGAGCAGAAACGGCTAAAATAACAAATAATGCTTTTCTTTTCTGTTGGGCTTTCATAAGTCATGCTTCCTTCAATAGAATTGTGAAAGAAAGAGTTTATTAGATTTGTCTCCAATTGTCAATAGATCTAGAATATTCTAGTCAAGAATATCTACTCTTGATATTCTCACAAGATCTTTTTGAGGAGTATATGTCTGAAATACTAACACCACCATGTAAGGATAAGAAGTTGTCGAAGAACCCTCTTCCTCGCCATGTTGCTATTATTATGGATGGAAATCGTAGGTATGCTAAACGAGAAGGGCTCTCTATTCAAGAGGGGCACATTGCAGGGGCTCAGAATTTGCTAAATATTACAAAAGCTGCTGTCGATATTGGGATTGAAATTTTAACTGTGTATGCTTTTTCTACAGAAAACTGGCTTAGAAGTGAGCCAGAAATTCAGGCATTATTTCATATATTTGAACTCTATTTAGATAAAATGCGTCCTGCTTTGATTGAAAATGGGATCAAACTTTCTACAATTGGAGATAGTAGCCCTTTTCCACTCTCTTTAAAGACAATTCTATATGAGGTTAAGCATGCTACAAAGGATGGAAAAGCTTTAGAACTTGTTCTTGCTATCAATTATGGGGGACGTGATGATCTTAGAAGGGCAATAATAGCTATAACAAGAGATAGCAAAGATGGCAAGTTACAGGAAGATGAGATAACTGAGGAATTGATTGGCAAATATCTTTATACGGCCGCCTGGCCTGATCCTGATATGTTAATCAGAACAAGTGGGGAGCAAAGGGTGAGTAACTTCCTTCTTTGGCAGATCTCTTATACAGAGATCTTTTTAGAAAAAATGCTATGGCCAGATTTTTCAGTAGAAGATTTTATATTAGCAGTAGAAGAATATGGAATAAGAAATAAAAGATTAGGGGTTTAGGAGAGGTATATGAATAATACATTTAAAGATTTAAAGGCTCGATTTCTTGCTTATACTGTTGAGGTAAGTGTATTAATTTTAATGGTCTACTACTCACAATTACCAGCGATGAAGGTGGTTGTGATGTTTGTAGTGATGGCGTTTGGTCTAGCAGCTATTTGGGAGTATGTAGAATTTTTAAAAACCAAGTCACTTCATCTACCCTATAAATTGCTGGCAGGTTTTACAGCGCTCTATATTTTCACCAATTATCTCCAGATTTTAAATTATTCCTTAACTGGATTGACTCAAATGATGTTGGGATTATTTTTCTTTGCAATTTTTATTTATTATTTTTCCAAGGTGGATGAGGCGATTGTACACATTGCCACAAGTTTTTTTGGAGTAGTATATATTCTTGTCCCGTTGACTCTCATGGTCAGAATACTCTATCCGGAATCAATTGCCGAAGGCTCATTAAATGGAAGATTATGGCTTACGTATTTGATTACTGTGACAAAAGTAACCGATATGGGTGGATATTTTTTAGGTAAAAGTTTTGGTAAAAGTAAATTAGCGCCAACAATTAGCCCTAGTAAGACAAGGGTTGGTTCCATAGGTGGATTTATATTTGCCGTCTTAGTGAGTATAGCCTTTTCAATTGGAGGGAGCTTTTTTCCAGAGTATGGATTTCAATTAAGTCTTCCGTATGCTATCCTCTTGGGAGGGGCAATTGGAATTTTTGGTCAAATAGGGGATTTAGCAGAATCTTTATTGAAACGAGATGCTAAAGTAAAAGATAGTAATTCCATCCCTGGAGTTGGGGGAGTTCTGGACAATCTGGACTCTTTGTTGTTTACAGCACCGATAGTTTATGTATTTTTAAAGAACATGTGATGAGATGAAAAAATTTATAAAAGTAACAATTGATGGGCCATCGGCCTCTGGTAAATCTACAGTGGCTAAAGGCTTGTCGAAAAAGCTTGGGTTTACCCATCTTGATACTGGCGCTATCTATCGAGCAATTGCCCTTTTTTATAGAAATAATAAGCTTTTGTCAGTAAGTGATGAAAAGCAAGAAGAGGAGCTTTCTTCCTTTTCGTATCATTTTTCAGGAGATGGTGGGAAGAGAAAGCATTTTATTGGATCAAAAGATGTTACTGAAGAGATCAGAACTAGAGAAATTGCACATATATCCTCGCTGCTTTCAACAAAAGTATTTATCCGTGATTATGCAACAAGACTGCAAAGGGTTTTTGCTGAAGGAGAAAATATCGTCGTAGAGGGAAGAGATACTGGGTCAGTAGTTTTCCCTGATGCCGAGATTAAAATTTTTCTCGAAGCAGATGTTGAAGAAAGAGCCAGAAGACGCTACAACTTCCTAAAAAAGAAGCCTGAATCTAAAGACCTTACCCTTGAAGATGTGATCACTGATATAACAACTCGTGATGAAAGAGATATGACAAGGGAGCAATCTCCTCTAATTTGTCCTAAAGATGCCATTAGAGTAGATACAACAGAGCTTGGGGTAAATGATATCGTTAAGCCTCTTGCATTGATTGTAAAAAAAGTCCCTTATGCTACCCCCTCTAATAGAAAATACTGGTTTTCCTATAAAGGGAAGAAATGCTCAATGTTGTATGTTCCTATAAAATTATTTTTCTATACTTACTTTAAACTGTTCCATAAGTTTAAAGTACTAGGACTAGAGCATTTTGAGATCAATTCTCCAGGAATTATTGCTTGTAATCATGTCTCTTTTATGGACCCACCGATGCTGGGTTGTGCAAGCCCTCAAGTCATCCATGCCCTTGCCAGAAAATCCCTATTTGATTATAAATGGATCTCTTATGTACTAAAGAGATTAAATACTTATCCTATTTCGGGAGCTTCTGATGATAAAGCAATGATAAAGCATGTAGTTTCTTTATTGCTGAAAGGGGAGAAGGTTCTTATTTTTCCTGAAGGAACGAGAAGTAATGATGGAAATGTGCAACCTTTAAAACAAGGGCTTGCATTATTTGCAGATAAGGGAAATGCAAAAGTGATTCCAGCAGCAGTCATTGGCCCTGAAAAGGCCCTTGCAAAGGGAAAAATATTTCCGAAACTTTTTACGCCAATTATACTTGCCTTTGGACCGCCTATCTGTTACTCAAAAATTTTAAAGACTGTAGGCAACAAAAAAGAGGCTCGAGAGGTTTTTTTAATCACTGTTCAAAGAGAAATACAAACATTAATCGATAGATATAAAAAACAATGAAGGAGAAAATATGGCTGTTATTGAATTAAATGAGGAAAGTTTTAACAAAGCAATTCATTCTAAAAATGTTGTAATTGTGGATTTTCACGCAGAGTGGTGTGGTCCATGTAAAACACTTGGTCCAATTATGGAAGAGGTGAGCAATAAAGGAATTATTGTCTATTCAGTGGATGTAGATGAGCATAGAAGTCTAGCCCAAGAGTATTCTGTTTCTTCAATCCCTACAGTTCTTTTTTTTAAGAATGGAAAAAAAGTAGATCAGTTTGTGGGTGTAAAAGAGATGGAAGATATTATTGATATTGCAACTTCTCATAAATAGTTTTTTAAACACAAAACTCATGTTTTAAAGGACGGAAAAATTTTGCTGTCTTAGTGCCTCATAAATTGCAATCGATACGGAGTTTGCAAGATTGAGGCACCGAGCATCTTTATTCATGGGGAGAGTGTAAAAATCTTTTCCCCATAAGTCTCTAGTATAATCAGGCAGTCCTTTTGTCTCGCTCCCGAAAATAAATATTGCCCCTGCTTTGATTTCTGCAGAGTATAGAGAGTTTGTTGCTTTGCTGGACATGAAATATTTTGGAGCATCACTTTTTAAAAGATAGTCTTTTAAAGAGGGGATTGTTTGTACTTCAACCCCTAGAAAGTAATCTAAACCTGCACGTCTTAAGTTTTTATCTGTGATAGAAAAACCAAGAGGCTCAACTAATGTGAGCCTGCTTTTTGTCGCTTTACAAAGCCTGATGATGTTCCCTGTATTTTGGGGAATGTCAGGCTCAAATAAAATGATTTCCATTATTTTACATTCTTATGCTTTAAATCTGTTTCTGCAAAGGCATCTTCTGATGGAAATTCGGCTATATTTTCAAGATTCTTTTCATTTGCTGAAATTTTATCTTCTAACCCCTTCATTTCAATTTCAAAAGTAAGTAGCGAATTTGGAGAGAGACAACTACTTACGCCATATCCTAATTCAGGATGAATGTAGACAAGACGCTTTTCGCCAACTTTCATGCCGACAATTGCTTTTCGGAAGCCTTCAATTGTTTCATCTAAACAGATAGATTCATCTTTTTCAGATTTTCCAAAGACCTCGCCATTAAGGTAAGTGCCTATGTAAGAAATCACTGGAGTTTCTTTTTCTGAACATCCCTTCCCTGTTCCTTCTGAAAGTTTCTTGTATTGAAGTTTTCCACCTTCAAGCTCAATGATGGTATCATTTTTTTTATTTGCTGCTAAAAATGCCTCAGCTGCTTTAAGATTTGTTTCGCATTCATTTTTAAACTTTCTCTCTTGTAAGCTTGTGATCATCTCAATTGTTTTGCTTTCAGAAAGGGGAGACTCCATACCATTAAAGGCGTCTTGGATCCCGCTGATAAGAGCGCTTGTATTAAGGTCTATATCGATAGCGCAGAGGTTTACCCCTATCATATGGCCATATGCCTGGGATAGAAGCTTGATGTCCTGTGCTGAAAAGTCTTCAGATTGCTTTTTTTCAATCTTCTCTGTTTGAACTTTTGTTTCTACAGCAAATACTGCCGCACTGCAAAATAGAAAAGCTAGTAGATGTTTCATGAATTACTCCTTTGTGGTAATGCTACTTTACTAGGATCACTCTTTATAGCCAAGTTTTTTTCTTTAACCGGGGCTTATAGCTGGTCTAAAAGCTCAAGGTATTTTGCTTTTGTTTCATTACTTAATGAAGGAAGCTCATCCATTTTTTTTCCAGCAACAATTCCTGCTCTAATTTCTTTAAAAATAATATCCTTAGAGTCTTTTCCCTTTAAGGTAAGAACTACATAGTGACCGCAAGCTTCACTATAAATCGCTTTTCTCTCTTCTGTAAGCGAATTACCTGGCTCAAAATATTTGCAAAGTTCTTCTTTTGAAAGAGTTACAGACTCATTTGCCAAAGCTTTATCAAATCCTAGAAGGAACGCATCTGTATTAAAATATTTTGAAACCATTTCATTTCGGTCCAAGACATCCTCAATATAATACCCCAATTGGGTGCTAAAAGTAGGCTCTTCTGCAGCAATATGTGCTGTGAATAGAATAGCTAATAAAAATTTAATCATGAAAATACTCCTTCAATGTGTATTATAATTAACAAATGGAAGTATATTATAATTATGGATTTCATTTATTTCCACAAAAAAATCTAAACATCTAAAAGGAAAATAGGTCTAACCTCGCCATTTAATATGGCTATCACCTACGCCATCCCAGGCGACTTCGATATGTCTTGCCCTGTATTTTTCCGGTGTTAAAAATTTGGCGGCATTACAAATTCCCATCATTGCATCTTTTGCAGCCCCACTGTCTCCACGAAAAATCGTTTTGTAATGATCAAAAATTTCTTGTCCTATTATTTTACACTTTTCTTGAGTTTCTGAACCATCTAGGATTGCATTTGCATTTACAGAAAATAACCATTGAGCATGAGGACAGATAGGATGTAAATTCACTAAAGAGCGCTTCTTAAAATGTTCGTAAGTCATGACGTAGACTTTTTCATCTGTGTTTAAAGGAGTAAAACCTCTGATTAGAGAATCCTTGCTCCTTGTAACATCTTTTGCTAAAGTATAGAACACATAAGAGTTGGTCTCTGTTTTGCTAGCACCGAGCAAGATAGCGGTAATTTGAGGGGCATTTGGTTTAAATCCGCCAGCTTTCCAGCCATGTATTTTTACACCGGCACTTTCTTTTTTTAGCGCAAAAGAGTCCGAAGTATAGGCACTTGGCCCCACTTTTGCAACTGTTACAAGAGGTCCGTTTTTTCTTAAGGACTCCATTAGGCTCTCTATCTTTCCCCAGGCAGGAGGTGGGACAGAATAATTTTCATCAGCATAAACTACTAAAGGTTTTTGAAAAAATATATTAAGCGAACTAGATGACATAGAAATTCTTTTTCTAAAAAAATTATTTATAACATCTTAATGATAATGCTATTGCGCTTTTAGATCAACTCTATTTAATAGTCAGGAGCCTCTTTTTTTCAATGAATAGTTCATCCAACTGAGAATCTTCTACTTTGGAAGGACATGACATCATAAGATCTGCGGCCTTTTGCGTTTTTGGAAAGGCAACTACATCTCGGATTGAAGAAGCTCCCGTTAATAGCATCATGATCCTGTCTAGGCCAAATGCAATTCCACCATGAGGAGGAGCGCCATAGGAAAGAGCCTTTGTTAGGAATCCAAATTTTTCTTCGATTGCTTCATTGGATAAATTAAGTAGTGAGAAAATCTTTTGCTGAAGAGCTGAATCGTGGATACGGATCGAACCGCCCCCTAATTCGTAGCCGTTTAATACAAGATCATAAGCATTAGATAGTACACTCAAAGGATCAGAATCTAACTTTGCTATATCTTCAGGAAGTGGTGATGTAAAGGGGTGGTGTACAGAGGTAAGCAGTCCTGTCTCTTTATCCGTGTCAAACAATGGAAAATCTAATACCCAAAGGAATTTTAACTCCTCTTTGTTTATTAGACCTAATTTCTCTGCTAAATGACGACGGAGGTGATCTAAGGACTGGAGGACTACAGATTTTTTTGCAGCCGCAAATAGAATTAAATCGCCCACTTTGCTTTCACATCTCTGTATAAGTTCTTTTTGGAGCTCTTCATCAAAAAATTTGACAATATTTGAAGTAAGGCCTTCTTCTGTCATTTTCATCCACGCAAGGCCACCGAGACCAAACTGTTGAGTAAAATGGATCACCTCATCAATTTCACGGCGAGAAAGAGTACCGCCGCCTGGCACATTGATAGCCCTGACGATTTGGTTTCCGTCAAGAGCCTCTTTAAATATGGAGAAACTAGATCTTTGTGCAATTGAGTCAACATTGATAAATTTCATCCCAAAACGTAGGTCAGGCTTGTCTGTTCCGTAGTTATCCATGCATTCTTGGTAACTTTTTCTAATAAAGGGGGTATTTAAATCTATCCCCTTGCATTCTTTCCAGAGTTTCTTAAATAACCCCTCAGCAAGCTTGATAATATCTTCGTTGTTATTAAAACTCATCTCAATATCAACTTGTGTAAATTCAGGTTGTCTATCTGCTCGTATATCCTCATCTCTAAAACATCTTGCTATTTGAAAGTAACGGTCCATCCCACCTACCATCAGCAACTGTTTATAGATCTGAGGGGATTGAGGGAGGGCATAAAAATGATGGGGATGTACTCTTGATGGGACGATGTAGTCACGAGCCCCTTCTGGAGTTGATTTGGTAAGGATAGGGGTCTCTATTTCTAAAAAGTTCTCGTCAGATAGGAAATTCCTAATGATATTTGTCGCCTTACTTCTTGCAATCATTATTTTTTTTAATTCAGGGCGACGAAAGTCTAAATATCTGTATACCAATCGAAGTTCATCTTGGACGTCGATTTTTTCATCCGATATTGAAAATGGGGGAGTGGGACATGTTGACTGCACTTGAAGCTCTGTCACTTCGAGCTCAATTTCTCCAGTAGCAAGGTTTGGATTATTCATCCCTTCACCGCGAGCGCGTACCTTCCCAGTGACACTTATCACCCATTCACTTCGAAGTTGCTCAGCCTTGCCATGACAGACTTTATTAATTGTTGGATCAAAAACAATTTGTGTAATTCCATAACGATCCCTTAGATCAATAAATATTAACCCACCATGATCACGTCTTCGATTAACCCATCCAGATAAATGGACAGTTTCTCCAATGTTTTTTTTGGTTAATTCTTGTAGAGTATGGGAACGAAATTTTGTTGCTGTCATTTTTTTCTCTCTTTATGTCTGCATTGCTTCGGTAAAGTTTTTACTTAATAAAGAAGTGAGATCTTTTAATTGTATGGTCTCTTCTTTTCTCTGTGCTAAATCCTTAACTTTGCAAACGCCTTGTTTAAGTTCATCTTCGCCGAGGATGATAGCATATTCAGCCTTTTTCTCGCTTGCATTCTTTAACCCTCCCTTAAGAGCATACTCTGGGTCTATTTCTGCAATGATTCCAGCTCTGCGAGCTGCATTTACAAAAGAAAAGAGAGCCTTTTTGCAAGAAGTATCTAGCCCAATGCAGTAATATTTTGGAGGTGTCTCTTCTGGGATTGCAATATTTTCATCTAAAAGATATTGAATTGTTCTTTCAAGGCCAAGTCCAAAGCCTATGCCAGGGAGGTCTTTGCCCCCCAGAGCTTTTACTAAGCCATCGTATCTTCCGCCGCCACCAAGGGAATTTTGTCCAGAGGTATAATCAGATCTCACCAGCTCAAAAACTGTGTCAGTGTAATAATCAAGACCTCTAACTAAATGTTTATCTACCTTATAGCAAATCCCCAGGCTATCAAGCCCTTCTAATACAGTGGTAAAATGCTTTTTCTCTTCTATCCCAATAAAATCGAGGATATTTGGGCAATTAGCCTTAATCTCTATATCTGTAGGATCTTTTGAATCTAATATTCGGAGGGGATTGCTCTCTAAACGTCGTATACTGTCTTCCGAGAGGTGATGGATGTGTTTTGAAAAATAGGAGACAAGCTCTTTGCTATAACGTACTCGACAATCTTTTGAACCAATAGAGTTTATTAGCAATGTAGTCTTTGTAATTCCAAGCATGTCAAAAAAGTGATCTAACATAGAAATCACTTCTATATCGATAAAAGGATCCTTTTGTCCAATGACTTCTACTCCAAATTGATGAAATTGGCGGTATCTCCCTTTTTGCTGTCGATCATATCGATAACAAGAACCTTTATAAAAAAGCTTTGAGAGTTTTTCGTTCATCCCCCCATTTTCAATATAGGCGCGAATTGTTGGTGCAGTAAGTTCTGGACGAAGGGATAAAGAGCGCCCTTTTTTGTCCTCAAAGGTATACATTTCTTTACTTACAATATCACTTAACTCTCCTGAAGAGCGAGTGAATACCTCAGTATATTCAAAAGAGGGGGTCACAACTTCTTTAAATCCATACAAAGAAGTGATCTTTTCAATTACTTGATCGACAATCTTCCAAATCTGAGGTTGTTGCCACCTCTCTTTTGCATTGGGGTATCTATCGTAGCATCCTTTTACACGGTTTTTTTCCATGAAGGTAGTATAGACAAAAAATAAAAAGGTGTAAAGCTTCTTTACTTCTCTGTAGAAATTTCTATCAATAAGTGTGAAAGATCATGAGACCATGCAGATAAATAACTTTTATCTTGATCTACTACATAGTTTTCATAGATTCCAGAAATCATCTGAAGATAGGGGATGGGAAACCAATCGGCATCTTTCCCTGCATGGTGAGAGAGGTAAAAACCAAACGATTCTCCCCCCTCAGATTCATAAGAATCAATAGAATCGATCACTTCATTAAGGTCTTCCAAATATTTATGAGGATGCTTTTGAGATCTGCGTCGATTTACTGACAATACCAAATTATTCCATGTTTTAGAGAGGGTGTTAATAAATGCAATATTTCCAGATTGATCTTGTGCCGATAGGTCTTTAAAATGGTTGAGAAGGGCAAAAATCAATAAGTAGAGCTCCCTCTCCCCTGGCTGTAGGTGAGATAAATCAATTGCATTAGGGTTTTCTCCTTTTTCAAATAATACCTGCATTATTCGTGCATAGAGAAGTTTTAATGAGGGTATCGACTTATTCTTATAAGTGATAGGCTTGCTATTGCATTTTTCATCTGATTTAGCAATCCCAGTCTCACTTATCGTCAAATAACGGGGATCGTTTCTGTCATATTTAGAAATATTTGGCTGTTTAAACAGATCACTCATCCTTTACCTATAACATATTTTGAGAGAAGGTCAATGCAAGAATCAAAATGGTTGACTTTTTGAAGGGGTGAAGATAAAGTTGAACAGATTTTATATAAGGAAATTGATGGGATTATTTAGTAAATGGAACATTTTTCAAAATGCTCCAATCGGTGAGAGAATCACGGATCCTCTGGTTATCAAGCAAAAGTATTCCTATTGGAGAATCCGAACTTTCTATGCAATGTATGCTGGTTATGCTTTTTTTTACCTTACGAGAAAAAGTTTTACCTTTGTGATGCCTTTGATGATTGAAGAGCTAGGGTTTTCAAAATCTGACCTTGGTATTTTGGGAAGTATCCTATATTTTACTTATGGAATTTCTAAATTTTTCAGTGGAATTATGAGTGATCGATCAAATCCTCGTTATTTCATGGCAATTGGATTGATCCTAACTGGAATTTGGAATATCTGTTTTGGACTCTCCTCCTCCTTATTTTTTTTCGGAGTCTTTTGGGGTCTAAATGGGTGGTTCCAAGGGTGGGGATGGCCGCCATGTGCTAGGTTTTTAACTCATTGGTATGCCCAAAATGAACGTGGCCGTTGGTGGGGAGTGTGGAGCACCTCTCATAATTTAGGGGGAGCTATTATTCCATTGTTTGTTGCAGTGATTGCAAGCTACTACGGATGGCGGATGGCTATGTATGTCCCTGGAGTTGTTTGTATCTTGATGGGATTTTTTTTAATCAATCGACTTCGTGATACCCCAGAGTCTCTTGGCCTTCCATCCATTGAAGAGTATAAAGGGGAGGGGATTACTGAAAAAGATAAGCTCACAGAAAAGATGAGCAAGAGACAATTACTCCTTGATGTTGTCTTAAGAAATAAATATATTTGGATCCTTGGATTTGCCTATTTCTTTGTTTATGTTGTAAGAACTGCGATCAATGACTGGGGACAATTATATCTATACGAGGTAAAAGGATTCACATTACTTTCTGCCGGGGCATGTATTTTTACTTTTGAAGCAGGGGGATTTTTAGGCTGCCTTGCTTCAGGATTTTTATCTGATAAGCTCTTTAATGGTAGGAGAGGTCCTATCAATGCAATCTTTTCCATGGGAGTGATCTTTTCAGCGGCAAGTCTTTGGTTAACCCCTTTTGGGGGGGTCCTTTATGCCCATATGATCATGTTTTCTATAGGCTTTTTAGTTTTTGGCCCTCAGATGTTAATTGGGATGCAGGCAGCAGAGCTTGCACATAAAAAAGCTGCTGGGACAGCCACTGGTTTTGTTGGGTGGTTTGCCTATATTGGAGCTACTACTGCTGGTTATCCATTTGGGAAGATTGCCGAAGATTATGGCTGGGGAACTTTTTTTATCATATTATTATTTTGTGCTTTTTTTGCTTTTTCATTACTTTCTTTAGTTTGGATCCCTCAAAAAGGGGCATCTCTTCCCTCAGAATAAGGACTTTTGATGCACTACACCCCATTATATCTCCATTCGCAGTATTCAATATTAGACTCAACCCTATCAATAGTGGATTTGGTGAAAAAAGCGAAGGAATTGGAGCTTTCCTCCCTTGCACTTACAGACTTTTGTAACTTATTTGCCTGCATAGAATTTTATACTGAATGTAAAAGCGCTGGGATCAAGCCTATCATTGGACTCGAAGTGATGATGGCCCCTAATTTATGTACGGAAAAGAAAAGAATTTCTGGAAAAGCAGCAGGGCGATCTATTGTACTTCTTGCAAAGAACTTGCAAGGGTATAAAAATTTATGCAAACTCTCTTCCATCGCTCATTTAGAGGGTTTTTATTACACACCACGAATTGATAAAGTTCTCCTGCAAAAGTATCATGAAGGGTTAATCTGCCTATCAGGCCCTTTTGAAAGCCCGTTAGCCGATATTGTGTTAAATGGGGAGCAGAAGGAAGTAGAAGAAGAGATCAGTTTCTATAAAACTTTATTTGGAGAAGATTTTTTTCTACAGGTATCTTTAAATAGGATGTCTTTAGAGCAATTAGCTGCTTGTGGTGTGCAAAATGAAGCTTGGGTGATGCAAAAAATGGAGTCAGGTTATGCTGCTCAAGAGGATCTTCTTTCAGCTTATAAAACTTTAGGTGAAAAATATGGCATTAAACTAGTTGTCGCCCCTGAAATCCGTTATGGAGAAAAAGATGATTTCCTAGCCCATGAAGTAATGATGAATGTTGCCTCTGGAGAGACAATACAAATTGTTGAGCAGGCAGCTTACGGTAAAGCATCTAGCATGTATAAAAACCCAAAAAGGAAAATTGCTAGTAGTTATAATTTATTTTTCCCTTCAAAAGAAGAGATAAAAGCGCGTTATGAAGGCTTAGAGGAGGAGGTAGAAAACACAAATCGTATCGCCGACCTCTGCAATCTTGAGTTTGATTTTGAGCAGAAGCACTACCCTGTCTACACCCCCCCTCACCTTATAGGACAGCAGTTACTCCCTGAAGAGAGATTAGTTGAGGCAAATGCTTTTTTAAGGAAGTTGTGCCATGAAGGTATCAAAAAACGTTATCAGAAAGAGGAGCTTTTTCGTGTACAGGAAAAATACCCTGGCAAGGATCCTTGGGAAATTATTGATCATCGCTTAGCCTATGAACTTGAGATTATTATTTCTAAAGGGATGAGCGATTATTTGCTAATCGTATATGATTTTATCCATTGGGCGAAAGGAAATAAAATCCCTGTTGGCCCGGGAAGGGGATCAGGAGCTGGTTCAATCATCCTCTACTTGGTAGGGATCACAGATATTGAGCCTTTGGGCTTTGATCTTTTCTTTGAGCGATTTATTAACCCGGAAAGGATATCTTATCCCGATATCGACGTCGATATCTGCATGGAGCGTCGCTCCGAGGTAATCCGCTATACAATTGAAAAGTATGGTAGTGATAAAGTAGCGCAAATTATCACCTTTGGTACGATGAAAGCAAAGATGGCAATCAAAGATGTGGGTAGAGTGTTGAATATGCCCCTTTCTAAAGTGAATGCGATTGCAAAATTGATCCCTGAAGAGGTGGGGGCGACAATTGATGAAGCTTTGGCAATTGATGTAGAGTTACAGCGTCTTGTCAATGAAGAAAAAGATGTCAAAATCCTCATTGATTTAGCAAAAAAATTAGAAGGAAGTGTCCGAAACACTGGTGTGCATGCTGCGGGAGTGATTATCTCTGAGTTGCCTTTAACAGATGTAATTCCTGTCTGTAATGCAAAAGATACCGATTTACTTGTGACTCAATTTTCTATGAAGCCTGTAGAAAAAGTGGGGATGTTAAAAATTGACTTCTTGGGCTTAAAGACATTAACCTCTATTCAAAAAACTGTCGATGCAATTTCCTTGCACAAAGGGATAGAGCTGGATTGGGTGAACCTATCCCTTCATGATAAAAAGACCTTCGATCTTCTCAATCAGGGGAAAACCTCTGGCGTCTTTCAGTTAGAGTCTGCAGGGATGCAGGATTTAGTTAGACAGCTACATGTAGATTGTTTTGAAGAAATTATTGCTGTAGGCGCCTTATATAGACCCGGTCCTATGGACATGATTCCCTCTTTCATTAATAGAAAGCATGGAAGGGAGAAAATTGAGTATGACCATAAAGGGCTTGTTGATATTTTAAAAGAGACCTATGGGATTATGGTCTACCAAGAACAGGTGATGCAGATTGCATCCCTTCTTGCTGGCTACAGCTTGGGAGAGGGTGATGTTTTGCGTCGAGCTATGGGTAAAAAAGACCATGGTGAAATGAGCCGGCAGAGAGAAAAGTTCCGTGAAGGGGCAAAAGCAAAAGGGGTAGATGAGGATCAGGCAATTGCTATCTTTAATAAAGTAGAAAAGTTTGCCTCCTATGGTTTTAACAAATCTCATGCAACTGCATATGGATATATTAGTTACGTGACTGCCTATTTAAAGGCAAACTTCCCCTATGAGTGGACTGCCGGATTGATGACCTCTGATATGCAGGATATCTCTAAGGTTTCCAAACATATTGCAGAAGCAAATAGCATGGGCATAGCTATTTTACCCCCTGATATAAACCAATCTTACCCTTATTTTGTAGCTACTGATGTGGGAGTTAGATTTGCGCTATCGGCTATAAAAGGAGTTGGAGAAGGCGTTGTATTAGAGATTTCTGAAGAGAGGAGAAAAAATAAAAAGTTCACTTCTTTGGAAAACTTTTTAACAAGAGTCGACTTTTCTTCTGTAGGGAAGAAAATGGTTGAAAACCTTATCTTGTCGGGTTGTTTTGACTTCACAGAGTGGAAGAGAAAGCAGCTATTTCTTTATTTGCAGGAGAATTTTGACCGCATTGCAAAAACCAAGAAGGAGAAGAAGAAAGGTATTTTGGATTTATTCACCGATGATGCCATCGAAAAGAATAAAAGCTCTAGCTCCTCTAGTGACGAAGAGTTTGAAACTCTTGAGAAACTTAAGTATGAAAGAGAGCTCCTTGGGTTTTATGTTACAGGACACCCTTTAGGTAGTTATAAAGAGGCTGTAGATAAATTGGGATGTAAAAACTTTACTGAAGTTATGGAGGGGGCCCCTGGAGAGGTCTTTAAAGTCCCTTTTGTGATAGATTCAATAAATATACGGATATCCCAACGGACGAAAAAGAAATTTGCTATTTGTGTTGTAAGTGATGACTATCATCGCTTTGACCTCCCTATTTGGCCTGATCTTTACGAACGAATTGCCCCTATTTTAGAGGAGAACTCCTTATATATTGGAATCTTAGCAACTGAGGACAAAGAGGGCACTCTTCATCTTTCATCTAAAGACCTCTTCAAGCTTGAAGAGATCCAAGAGAGGGAAAAAGAGATTGAGACAGCCTACAATAAAGCCTCTCGGTTTGTCAAAAAGCGTACAAATAATGAAATTAAGGAACAAAAGCAGTTGGTCCCAATTAAATTACACATGGATATGGATAAGATGACGATGAAAAGTGTCTTACTGTTGAAAACAATGATTAAAAAATTCCCAGGCCCTAGACCTTTAGAAATCTATTTTATTTCAAAAGATCAAAAAATGGCTAAGATTTATATTGATGAAACAAAAGGAGTTGATCCTTCTGTTGAAATGAAAGGATATTTTAAATCACAAAATGCAGTGCTTGACATTATTGAAGAAGAGGAGGTATCATCATAGCATATGAAAAAATATTTACTGACACTATTTAGTATTCCGCTATTAATTTTTGCAACAGAAGAAGAAGACTTTACCAATCTACAAGCGCATTACCAACATAAAAATTGGAACAAGATTATCTCGAATTCCACGTTGATGTTGAAGCAATATCCTGAATCGATCTTTTCTAAAGATGTTCTATTTTTTACCGCCGTTGCGTATTTCCATTTCGATGATCCAAGCGTTTCAAATGATTATCTAACCAAATTCCTTGAAAAAGATGGCAACTCTAGATATTTTGAAGAAGCTTTAAAATATAAGTATTTCATCGCTGAAAAGTTTGAAAATGGGTATTATGGACATCTATGGGGTGTACAAGCATTACCAAGACTTGAGTCGATGTGGCAAGAGGCTTATCTTCTATATGATGAAGTAATTATGACTCTTCCTAGAAGTGATGTTGCTGCTAAAGCGCTATTTAGAAAGTCCTGTATGTACTTAAAAGATGATAAGTTTGATGAAAGTATTGAAGGCTATTCAAGCTTAATACGAAGATTTTCAAACAATCCTCTTGCTCAAGAATCGTATGTGCAAATTATGAAAGCCTATAAACAGCAGATTAAAGTGCAATATCTTGATCCAAAGTGTTATGAGTTTGCTCTTTTGAATAAAAAGAGGTTTGAATTAGCCTATCCATCAAGTCCTCTAAAAATTGAGATGGAAGAGGCAGCATTAGATATTATTGATCTATATGCTGAAGATATCTACAAAAGCGCTCTCTATTTTGATAAAAAGCAAAAGATTGAGTCTGCAATCATGTATTTGCAATCATTGGTTGCTAAGTACCCAAGTTCTAGATATGCCTCTTTAGCCGTGCAAAAGATTGCGGCATATAATTTGGATAATTTCAAGCAGCTAAAACAGAGTCCTGATACATCTGTTCTAATAGGTGCGGAATGAAAAAAGTTGGATATGTATCTCTTCTTGTTCTCTTATGCAGTTCTTGTAACTACGGTATAGCAAAACTTGATATCGATGGTGCATCTGTTATTGAAACAACAATCCCTGTTATCAAGAAAGATCCTAGAGGGATTTTAAGAAATCAGATTGCTAGAGAGATGTCATTTACAAACTCCATTCAGTACAAAGACCGAAAGGCAAAATATAAGCTTCTTGTAACAATTACTGAAGATGCAACTTCTAAAATTACTTTCATGTGGGATAGAAACCCTAAAACAAATGCAGACCTAGAAGTATTCTACCCGACAGAAGCGCAAAGAGAGATGGTAGCTAAAGTTGAGCTTGTCGATGCAAAATCTGGTGTTGCAGTGATTGAACCCTTTTTTTTAAAAGCAGATAGTATTTATGACTTTGTCAACCCGACAGTTCCTGGTACGTTGGAGTTCAACGACCCGTTTGTGGGAGATGTGAGTATATTGCAGTATTCTCTAGGGCAATTAGATTCTGAAGAAGGGGCCGAAATAGAGTCTTATGAACCTGCTTTTGAAATGCTCGCAAAAAAAATTGTTTCTCGCCTTGCAAAAACTCAAGTAAAGAAGAAAATTTAAGGCTCTTGCTATGGAAAAGCAAATCTTTCCTGCCTCCATTTCTAATCTAGATCGAATCATGGATTACTATCGTAAAATTCTTACAGTTTCGGGGATTTCTCACCCTCACGCAAAAAAATTTGAGCTCGCTTTAGAAGAGGCTACGGTAAATATCATTTCTTATGCCTATCAAACTCCTGAGGGGATGATTGAAATCGAATACAAAATAAAAAATGATTCTCAGGAACTAATTATTATATTAAAAGATTCAGGAAAACCTTTCAATCCTTGTAACGACGAAGAATTTATCACCCCAACAACTTTATCATCACAAAATATTGGCGGACTTGGCATCCATTTTATGAAAAATTTGGTGGATAAAATAGAGTATAGCTATAGCGATAAAAAAAATATCCTAACACTTACAAAAAATATTAACCCTTAAGAAAACTCGAGATCTCTTCTTCAGTATCAATAACTTCTGTTAAGAAATGACGTAGTGTTTTGAGTACATATTTGGGAGTATTATATACCCCACTTGTATTATACACAATTTCTAGCTTGAGATCATCTTCTTTGATAAGCGCAATCAATACCGTTGTGCTTGGGATGTCTTTTATAACCTCTGGGACAATCCAGACAATAAATTGATTATTGAACAGTGTCACCTTACTATTATTCTCTAAAACATGAAAATAGAAAGGGAATTGGTCTTGAAGGAGTTTTTCCTCCTCTTCAGATTGATTTAATAGCCCCCATGCTTTAAGCATTTCAAGATTTATATCGACAATTCCATCCTGAACCCAGTATGTGGGATCCTCTAGAAATTTTTCATAATATTCTTCAAGTTTTTCTGGTTTTATCATGATAACCTTTTGAGCGCATGCTATAAATTCCTACATAGCCATCAGCGAAATTTATTGATACTATTTTCTTTGATTTCTTTGATTTTTTTTTTAGACTTCTTGAGTTTAATAGCTTTAACCGATACGATAAAAGATATGCTTTCGTTTTTTTTGTTGCCTATTACCCTTTTTGCAGCCTCCCTTTCTGTTAGTACAAGTTCTTCAAATATTTGTGCTATTAATGGAGAGAATGGGAGGGTCTTGTACAGCAAGAATATGCACCAAAAAATCTTTCCAGGCAGTGTCACAAAGCTTGCTGTAGCGCTTTATTTGATTGAAGAGTGTAATATCGACAAGGATTTAATCATCACGTGTAACCAGGAGGTATTAAAAGTTGTTTCTGAAAAGGAAAAGATTGCCAGTAAATTTACTCTGCCACCTTATCTTCTTGAAAATGATGGAGTTACGCTCTATTTAAGCCCTGGAGAGCGTATTACAATGGAGAGTTTGCTTTACGCCCTGATTGTAAAATCTGCAAATGATGCAGCAAATGTTTTAGCTTCATTGTATTTTGATTCTATCCCTGACTTTATGTTTAAGTTAAATAGCTATCTTAGGGGGATAGGGTGTAAAAACACACATTTTCTTAATCCTCATGGTCTACATCACCCTGATCATGTGACAAGTCCCTATGATCTTGCCCTTATTTTGCAGCGTGCTATTTCTTACCCAATGCTTCGAAAGCTTATCTCAACTGCTGAATATGAAATCCCAAAGACAAATAGGTCACCTTCGAGAATTATAAAAAATTCTAATGGGTTGATCCGCCCTAATAGCAAGCATTACCTTCCTTATGTTATTGGAGGAAAGACAGGGTATCATCGAGAGGCTAAATGTAATATCGCAAGTGTCGGAGAAAAAGATGGTCGCCTTGTGATTGTGGTTGTGAATAAGGCAGAGAATCGGTTGAAGCTTTATGAAGATTGCCGTAAAATTTTTACTGCAGCTTTTGAGGAAAAAAAACAGAGCCGTGTCCTTTTTAATAAAAAGGATTCTTCATTTTCTTTTGTATTGCCCTGGGCAGCAAAGAACCTTGTTGCGAAGCTTCACGAGGATTGTATTTTAGAGTTCTATCCATCAGAAGAAGGAGAGGTTGTTGCGGAGGTAAATTGGCATGAATTTGATAGGCCGATATCTGCAGATGCTCTTGTTGCTACTTTAGATGTCTATAATGATGAGGGGGATCCTATTGCTCAATATGAGCTTTTTTCTGATGAGTCAATTGGGTATAAATTGAGCTATCAAGTGAGGCTTGCAATTAATGCCTTCATTAAACTCACTGCAAGTCACCCGTTTTTAACATTTATTGGGATCGTCATTATTTTCTTGTGCATTCCAAAGCGTAGACGCAAGGTTGTATAGGGCTATAAATTCTTTGGTGGAAAGATCCTCAGGCCTGGCCTTTTCGTTCAATCCAAGGGAGTGTAATGACTCTTTGATCTCTAAATTTTTAAGAACACTTGTTAACATTTTTCGTTTCTGTGAAAAAGCTCTCCTAACAAAGCGAAAGAAAGGCTCGGGATTTACTAATGGGAGTTCTTGCTTAGGTTTTAAAGAGATGATCACTGAATCTACTTTTGGAGAGGGGGTGAAACAAGAGGGTTTTACAACAAAGAGGGATTTTTTCTCGAAATAGAAGCTGGTGAAAATAGAGAATGAACTTCTATTTTTTGACGGAGCCTTTGCCATAATTCTTTCTGCCATCTCTTTTTGGACCATTAGGATTACTTCAGTAAAGAGATGGTGCTTCTCAGCAATTTTAGCGATGATAGGGGAGGTGATGTGATAGGGTAAGTTTGATACAACCTTTGTCCCTGGAGGGAGGAAAGAAAAGTCTACTTTTAATACATCGGCATTAATAAGATGGAAATGTTTTTCTTCCCCAAGATATTTTGTTAAAATCTTTGAGGCGAGGGAATCAATTTCTATTGCATGTACTGTTGCGCCACGCTCTAACATACTTACTGTTAGGGCACCTGTTCCTGGACCAATTTCTAAAACTGTATCGCCTTTTGATATTTCAGCAGAATTGAGGATTTTTTCGACAATATTTTGATCGATAAGAAAATTTTGGGATAAAGATTTTTTTAATGCAAAGCCCTCTTCTTCCCATATTTTTTTTATAATGGAAATTTTTGTGGGCTGGAATTTACTCATCTTGTAGAGAGAATGGTTCGAGTTTGCTGTCAAAAAGCTCATTACCAAAGAGGCCTTGTACATCGTATTGTTTATATAATGCAGTAAAGCGCTCTTTTGTGATTTGCTCAGCAATAGTATTAACGATAGTGCTCTTCAACCCTTCGCTTACAGTGGCAAGGGTGGGGATGTTTTCTTTTGTATGCTTTTTAAGCTGCAAGATTTTCCCAGTAAAAATTCCATTTCTACTTCCAGAGACTACTTCTGAGGTCATTCCTTCTTCAAGGTTTTCTAGAACTGCTAATAAGTTAGGAGATATCTCATTTGTTTTTAAAGTAATATCCTTTGATAGGCCTATTTGTACTTTTTCGTCGCTATTTTTTACCTGGTCAAGGATTAGGGCAAGATTTTCATATTTCCCCTCTTTTAGTAAAGTTGAGATAGAGGAAGTGGTATTTTCGAGAAGTTTTTCATCTCTGCTACTTAAGTACAATGCCTGATAGGTCCAGGTATCTTTTTTAGCAAGATCTTTGACGTGATTTGTGTATGCACCAAGAATGGTTTTTGGAGTTGCTTCCGATAATGCTTTGCTCCAAATACTGAACCATGCAAGGTGTGCTGAATAGAGATCACGTTTTGCCATTTCCCGAGCTTGTTCTATGGTTATGGAAAGAAACTTGTATGTTTCAAACTCGTTGTCACCAAATAATTGTGCCACCTTTTGAGTAATATCTGGGGCAGGAATTACATATTTCAAATGGTCAGCAACAAGTAAGAAAACCTCATCTTGTGTGATCTTTTGTAAGGTGTTTTTCCAATTTTTGTAGTAGAACCCACAGATTGCTGTTGCATCATCAAACATTTGAGGATTTTGCAAATAAATCTGCCTATCCATTTCTCTTTTTATATCCAATACTGTGATTGCTTTGGTCCCAATTTTTACAAGAACCTGATTGTTTGTCTGGATTGCTGCACCATACATAGAAGTTACAGCGATGAGGGCGATAAGAAAAGAAGACTTAAAGGGAAGAATTTTCATGGCTTTTATACTAGTGGAAAACGGTATTCTATACAAGTGAATTTTTTTGAAAGAGGCTAAGGTACATTGCATCACTGCCACCAACAGTTAAAGGGATGTAATGCTCAGAAAGAAACGTTAGGTCATCTCTTTCTTTAAAAAATGCTGTCTGATCTTGATTTTCTTGTTTAAGGATGCTGCAAGTGGCATAGATCAATAGCCCCCCTTTTTTTAAATAGGGGATTGCTTTGATTACAATATCTCTTTGCGTTTTGGTGATATCGTCAATAAATGCCTCAGTTAAAATCCATTTTTGATCTGGACGCCTTCTTAAGGTCCCTGTACATGAGCAAGGAGCATCGACAAGCACTGTGTCCATGTTTCCGATTAAACCTTTCAGTCTTTTTTCTCCTTCAGAATAGATCTGAAAGTTTTGTATGCCTGCGCGTTTTAAGCGCTTTTTTGCATCAATAAGAGGTTTTTCTCTAATATCATGGAGATGAATTTGCCCTTTGCCTAACATGTCTGGAGCAAAGGCTAAAGCTTTTCCACCGCTTCCTGCACAATAATCTAAAATATGTTGATCTTTTTTTGCCGCAACATATTTAGCAATGAGTTGGGAGGCTTCATCTTGGGGTTCAAAAAATCCCTTTTGAAAGTCTTCCATAGACTTAAATTGTGCCCTTTTCTCTAAATTGAATCCATTGGGAGCGTTTATGCAGGCAATTAGCCCTAGCTCATCTTTGTATTTTTTTAAGAACTCTTCTCTTGTGCACCTTGCTGTGTTTACTCGGATGGTGACGGGGGCTTCTGTGTTGCTGAGTTTACAAAATTCCATCGCAGCTTCATACCCTAGGGAATCAATAATTTTTTTCATGAGCCATTTAGGGAAGCTTACCTGTACATGTGAGGGGAGGTGAGAGAGCTCTTGCCCTATTGGAGAATTTTCCCCTGTATAGATTTCTGTGAATTCTTTGGCAGTTGTTGCGCCGAAAGTGGAGAGTAGTTCTTTCCATTTAAATATTTCATATACCCCTTGCTTGATCCAGAGACGATCCTTGGAGCCTAGACTGTGGTTTGTAGTAAAATATTTATGCATATGAAGGTCTAAGGAGGTCTTTGCTCGCAAAGAACTTTCAAGGACTAATTCTAAATGTTTTTTTCTAAATGGGGACCACATGCCAAAAAGTATACCAATTTAAAGGATTTTAAGATATAAAAAGGGTAAAAGAGGGAGTGGTATGAAAATAATAGGGAGAATTTTTCTTTCAAGTATTTTTATTATATTTGGAGTTTCAGCAATATTTAATTGGGATGTTGCTTATACTGACCTTGATGCCGCTATTGTGAATTGGCAAATGTATAAAGGAAATATTCAGTTAATAGGATCTTTTTTGGACTTGCTTACCTACTATATTACACTTTTACTAAGTTTTGGTATTTTCCTCCAGGTAGTGGGTGGCTTGATGGTTTTTTTTGGCTATCAAGTAAAATTGGGGGGATTTTTCCTTTCGCTCTATATTGTGGGCTCAACTCTTGTGTACTTCCCATTTTGGTTTTACGAAGGGGAGCAGATGGCCTACAATTTAGTACTTTTTTTAAAAAGTATTTCTATTTTTGGGGGTGTGTTGCTCCTTTTTGGTGGATACAATAGGCCTAAAGCCCATGTGATCATGCAAGATGATATCTAAAAAGGCGTTCATCTATTCACTTTTTTGTATCCCTCTGATGCTTTTTGCTACGCCCTCATCAAAAGGGTTATGTTTATTAGCCTATTTTTTTGGTTACCCAGCGCTTATACTCTCAGCATTTTTCTTTAATGAGAGGAAAGGTAGGGCTCTATACCTATATGGGTGTGGAATTTTGTATTTTCTTGTGCAGATGCATTGGTTGGGGATTGCTAAATACCATGGAACTGCAATTATCTTTGTCTATCTCTTCTTTTCTTGTGTTTTCCCTATAGGATTTTATGCATTTGGTTATTTTCTCCCAAAAGAAGTAAGAGCCTTATCTTTTTCAAAAATTCTTCAACTTGCACTATTGTTTGCTTGTTTTGAATACTCTCGCCTCTTTGTGATTTGTGGCTTCCCCTTTCACACGGCAGGGTTGATTTTATCTGGACATGCCTATCCTTTAATACTTGCTTCTGTAATTGGAGAGTATGGACTCTCTTTTGTGGTGATTATGGTAGGTTTGTACAGTACAAAATGTTTTGTTTTAAATAGGCCTTGGCGTTATGGAGCTTTTGCCCTTCTGCCAATGCTTTGTGGGCAAATTATCTATTCTCAGCACCTTCGAAAGGTAAGCTATAGTGAAAAGATCCATTTAGCAATTGTCCAAACAGGGCTTTTAGTGGAAGAGAAATGGCCTATTGATGGAAATGAGACATCATTTATTCCAACAAAGGATCAGCTTACCTCCATTTGGGCATTTGTGAGTACTTTAGATGGCCTGGATCTGATCTGTCTTCCTGAAGCCTGCCTTCCTGGAGATGGGCTTGCTAATCGATATTCTATAGAAGATTTAAGAGAGGTTTTTCCTGAAGATATGCTCCCATTTTTTTATGGGAAGGAGGCGTTTAGTAATCTGGATGTTTTTTCTGTGATGTCCATCTATTTGAACACAGATATTCTTATTGGCCTTGTCGCTGAGGAAAAAAACTCCATGTTCTACCTATCGCAAGGAAAAATGTTAGGTTTATATAGCAAGAGGCGCCTTTTGCCGTTAGGGGAGTACATCCCTTTTGATTTTTTAAAGCCGATAGCAAGGTCATATGGGCTTGACGGGTCTTTTAAAAAAGGGGAATCACCAAGTTTGCTTCGTGGTAAATGGAGAATTCTCCCTACGATTTGTTTTGACGAGGGATTTCCAGGAGATTTTCTAAGTTATCGAAAAGATGACCCAGAATTCCATATCAATTTAAGTAATGATGCATGGTTTATTAACTCAAAGTTAGTGGATAGTCATTTTTTTGTTGGAAGAATGCGTTCTGTAGAAAATGGCATGTACTCCATTCGTGCGGGAAATATTGGAATCTCTGCAATTATTTCTCCTACGGGGGAGGTAGTAAAACATATCCCATCTGTGGAACCAAATGGACGGCTCCATAAGGCGCTGTTGATTGATTCTTTTGTCCCATATAGAGTGAAAACGATTTTTTCTATAGTGGGTAACCTTGGATGGTGTTTTATCGTCCTGATTTGTGCAGCAGCTCTAAATGGAGCTTTTAAAAGCTTGATCAAAAAATGCCCTTTAGAATAATATTTCAGTAATAATTTGCCCTCGTATACTGTAAATAAAGGAGATCACTTGCCTATATATCAAGAAAGCAAAGCTGGAACATTCGGTTATACGGTAAAGGAAAGAAATCGACAGACAATTTGTCAGAAGAGTTCAATGCAGGGGGTGGGGCTTTTTTCAAATAATGCTGTTACCATGTCTTTTCTCCCAACAGATGAGGAAGGGATTTATTTTAGACGGATAGATCTACCAGGAAAACCCTTTTTGAAGGCAACTATCGATCATTTAAAAGCGACACCTCGATGTACAATCCTTGGCAACGATGAAATGAGGATTGAGTGTGTTGAGCATGTCCTTTCAGCTGTTTATGCTTTGGGCATTGATGATCTTATCATTGAATTAGATAGTTCTGAACCTCCAATTTTTGATGGTAGTAGTAAAGAATTTGTGGCAATGCTTGAAAAGGCTCAAATCCAGCCAATAAATAGGATGCAGCAGGTGTTTCATTTAGAGGAGCCGCTCTATATAGATGGGGGATCCTCGCAAGTTATTGCCCTTCCCTCAGAAGAACTAAAATTTAGTTTCACCATTGCCTATCCAGGGCAGCCTATCCTTTCCTCTCAGTTTTACTCTCTTGTTTTAACAAAAGATTCCTATATAAAGGAGATTGCCCCGTGTAGAACATTTGCTCTTAGGGAAGAGGTGAAGGTGCTTATTGAGAAAAAAATTCTAAAAGGGGCAAGCTTAAACCAGGGGGTGATTGTTGATGGGGATAAGATCCTAAATCCTGAAGGGCTTTGTTTTCCAAACGAAATGGTACGTCACAAGATTTTGGATATGATTGGGGATTTGTCTTTAATTGGGGCCCCTGTGTGTGCACATTTTATTGGGATTTGTAGTGGTCATGAGTTAAATACAAAGCTTTCTAAACTTTTACATGCTCGTATTACGGAGAATTAGATGATCAAAGTAAAAGAAGGGATGGATTTAGAAGAGATAAAGAGAAGAATTCCTCACAGAGAGCCGTTTTTATTTGTGGATTATGTAGAGTCTTTTAATATAGAAACAAGACAAATGATTGCCTATAAAACCCTTTCCGGGGATGAGCCATTTTTTAAAGGGCACTTTCCAAAAGAACCGATGATGCCTGGAGTTTTAATGGTGGAGGCACTTGCTCAAGTGGGGGCAATTTTCATCTCTTTAAAAGAATATGAGGGCCTTAAGGTCCTTGTGGCTATTAAGAATTTCAAATTTCGTAATCCTGTCTACCCGGGAGATACGATGAAGCTAACACTTGATGTCACACATGCCTCTGTTGTGGGCGGTAAATGCAAAGGGGTAGTAGAAGTAGATGGCAAGAAATGTGCTGAAGGTGAGATGACATTTTCCATTATAAAAGAGAAAGGAAAGGAATAGAATTTAATGCCAAATATACATGCAACTGCAATTGTTCATAAAAATGCAAAGATAGGAAAAAATGTGGTCATTGGCCCTTATTGCATCTTAGATTCCCCAGGGATTGTCTTGGAAGAGGATGTTGAGATTAAATCCCATGTGACTATTGAGGGGAATGTAACGATAGGGAGGGGTACTAAAGTGGCTTCTTTTGCAGCACTTGGTGCTCCCACAACGAATTTAACGTTTAAGGGGGAGGCAACCTACGTTGAAATTGGGAAAAACTGTGATATTCGTGAATATGTCTCTATTAATTCTTCGTGCGGGGAGGGGACAAGAGTAAAGGTGGGGGATAATTGCCTCCTTATGCCCTATTCCTTTGTTGCTCACAACTGTGTAGTGGGGAATAATGTAATTATGACTAATGGGGCCACTCTTGCCGGACATGTTACGGTGGGGGATTTTGTGATTTTGGGTGGGTTATGTGCAATTGCTCAAAAACTTCGTATTGGAGATCATGCAATGGTTGGGGGTGGATCCATGGTTGTCCTTGATATTCCTCCTTATGCTATTTGCTCTGGATACCCTTGCAAAGTAAGCTGCTTAAATATTGTGGGAATGAAGCGGAGAAGTTTTCCGGCAAGTATCCAGCGAAGCTTAGCTAAGGCATTTCGTATTACCTATAAAATGGGATTGAAATGGAGTGAGGCTCGTGAGCAGATCCTTGAAACAATTCCTCAAAGTGATTACATTGATAATTGGATTGCATTTTGCAGTAGCTCAAAAAAGGGCCTTGCCCCTTATAGGAAAGAATTGATAACGCAAGAAATGGATAAATCTTTCAGTAATACTTAGGAGGTTTTGATGCTTACGATCATTTTTTTTGGTACCGATGAGTTTGCTGCATATATTTTGTCAAAACTCCTTTCTAGCGGAAAAAGAGTTCTTGCTGTGGTTACAAAGCCTAATAGGGCAAAAAAACGTGGTGGAGAGCTTTTGCCATCGCCAGTAAAGAAGTTTTTAGAAGAAAATTATCCAGATATACCCTGTTTTCAGCCTGAAAAAGCATCTACTTCAGATTTTGCTCAAACATTACGAACCTTTTCTCCAGACTTATTTGTAGTGGTTTCTTACGGCGAAATTATTAATGATGAGCTTCTTGCTATTCCAAAATTACTGCCAATTAATATACATCCTTCTGCACTACCAAAATACCGTGGAGCTTCTCCGCTTCGCTCTGCAATTCTTGCTGGCGAGCAAACAATTGGCGTGGCAATTATTGAAATGGTCAAAGCGATGGATGCTGGTGCTATTTTAAAAATGGAGAGGTTAGAGATTTCTTTAGAGGAAAATCATACCGATATTCAAAAAAGAATGTTTATAAAAGCTGCCGAGGTCCTATTTGCATGTTTAGATGATTTTGAAAAAAATACTGTTACAAAAACCCCGCAAGAGGGAGAGGTAACATTTACTAAAAAATTTAGTAAAGAAGATGCATGGATTAACTGGTCAAAAAGTATCGATGATATTGTAAATTTTATTCGTGCATTTGGAGATATTCCAGGTGCCTTGGCTAAAATCCAAATACGTGGTAAAGATTCTATAATAAAGATTACAAAAGCTACAAAAAATTCTTCAGAAACATCGCAAAAACCGCACACTTTAGCCTTTTCTAAGGGAGATGGATGGTTAATTGGTTGTAGAGATGGAGTGTTAAAAATTTCAATGTTACAACCAGAAAATAAAAAATTAATGCACGTTCAAGATTTTATTAATGGCTCGCAAGGTCACGCTCCTGCGCTGATTTTACAAAATTAAAAAAAATTTGTAGATTCTTTACGTTGCATTTGTTTGCATTTAATAAAGAATTCGTGTATGCTTCTTGCTTACGGGAAGTTAAGAAGAAAGCAGTTAAAAGACTATCACTAAAAAAATTGAATTTACAACTGATTTTTCTCCAAAACATTTCGAAGAATTTAGAGTTTTTAAAATACAATCATCTCAATAAAACGAGAAAAATAGTTAAAAAGGAGATTTATATATGTCAGGTTCAGCAAGTCCAGTAAGTCAAGTAAGTCCAGCAGTTAGCGCTCATATCAGTCCAGTAAGTAGCGGCAGAGAAAGCAGAGCAAGCAGTGATGCAAGTATTACAAAGGTTGCTAAAGGAGCATTACCAAAAGAACCATGGAAATCAGCGGCGCAGAAAAAAAAGGATGCTAGGAATGCAAATATAAAAGAATGTGTAAAAAAATTAAAAGAAACCAAAGGTAGGGGAGTTGATGCGATAAAAGAGGCGCGTACAGCTGTTTTTGAAGCTATAACATCTACAAAGGCTCATCCTGACTTAAAAAAGGCAAAAACTGTAAGTGTCAAAGCCGTAACTAAAATAAAATTTAAAACCGTTCTTGATAATAATGGCAATGTTAGACGCGTTCTTGTTGGCGCTAGTTCTGCAAGTATGCCTGTAGGTGTCATTGTTGCAGGTGTACTGTTAAGTGGAGAAGCTATTGGTGCAGTTGTAGGCGCTTGTACGAAAGTGTCTGGTCCAGTTGGTGCTTTTTCTACGCAAATGTCAAATGATAGCAAGGCTGGTGCAGCAGCAGGTAGTTTAGCTGCCTTAGCAGCAAATGCCTTGAAAGCTGTAAAGGCTATTGGTGAAGGTATCAATGCAGGAAAAGAGTTGGCTGCTTGTGAAGGCGATTCTGAGAAAAAGGGTTTACAGGATGCCTATAGGGATAAAATTTTAGAGGCGAGTTCAAATACAATCGGAATATTTGAAAAAGCAATTAAAGTTGTGCAGTATCTTGCAGATAAAGCTTTTATACACATCAAAGAGTTTTTCTTGACAGTTCTTAAGTATCTTGTACCAACATTTAAAATTTTGCAAGGGTTAATAGATATCATTAATGGATCTTTGGCTGAGAAAAAACACAAGTTAGAACACAATTCGTTTCCTACATTAGAAAAGCAAATATCAAACGGAGCTAAAATCGCTCTTGGAATTGTGAGTATTGTTATGGGAGTATTTACAGTGATTGTAGCTGCCTTATCTCTTGTCCTGTCTGCTGTTGTAATGCCTGTATTGTCTGGTATAGTAGGTGTTCTATCTCTAGTAAAAATAATTTTAGACCTTCATGCTGAATCCTCGCTAACTGAGATGTCTGCTGAAGGCATAAGTGATTATCTTCTAACACATGGGCCTTTAAATGATGCAGACGCATGGATTAAGGAATTAGAAGATGAAGATGAAGCTGCTGCTGGTGCTGATGGTGATGGTGATGGTGTTGATGGTGCTGATGTTGGTGCTGATGAAACGAAGAACGAATAAGACTGGTTATTTAAAATTTTAATCATAAAATACACGCAAGATACTTCTTGCGTGTATTTTTGTTTCTTGTTAAAATTATGATTTAATTATGGAGTGTAGTATGAGTTTAAGTGCTTTTATTGTGGTAGCAGGTGTGCCAGGGGTAGGCTCTGCAGATGTAGCTAGTCAAAAAGGGGATGTAAGTGCCAGGTTATCTTTTGCAATATTAAATCTCTTCTCGATCTGTTCGCAAGGAGTCGATGTATTAGCAAAATGTTTTATGACAACTGCTGCTTATTTAGCTGCTGAAGCCTTTTTTAAGTTTGTACCCATTGTGGGGGCTCTTATTAGCATGGCGGCAGCGCTAACATGCATCGTCATTGCAGTAACAAAGATGTCAAGGTGTAAGCCTAAATTAGAGGCAGAAACAGCTCTGAGGAAGCAGAATGGCGATTTTGAGGCTGTAAAGGAGATCACTTTATACTCTATGGTGAAGCATATGGAAATTACAATGCATTTTATCGTGTTATCACTCTCAATAATTTCTATAGGGCTGATGTTTTTCTCTGGAGCTGCTTTCTTCTTGCCAGGACTTATTGCAATTGTTGCACTAACCATTATACTCTTTATCGCCTATCAAATAATTCATAGGGTGTGTAAAATTGATGAAATTGAACGTAAGTATGCATTAGATGTCCCACTCAACTGAAAAGTTAACAAAATCTGAATGGCTAATTTTTATAATCATAGCCTCTATGATTGGAGGTACTTTTGTCATTTCTAAGGCAAAAGTCACTATAATTAAAATTAAAATGGCAGGGTCTTCCTCTGTAGTTCAGGGGGAAGCAAAAAAAAATAAAAAAACCATTGTCTTTAAATGATTCTATTTGATAACATCTTCGCATAACTTATCGTAGATTCTAAATTCAGACCTAACGATTAAATAAAATTCAGCCTTCTTTATGAGAAGGGAAACTGCTATAAAGGATAATAGTATGTCTCTAACTCTAATTGGAAAGAAGCGCGGCATGACTCGCGTGTTCTGTTCTAAAAGTGGAAAAAATATTCCATGCACTGTTCTTGAAATTCAATCGCACCTTGTGCTTCAGTCTAAAACAACTGAATCAGATGGTTATGTAGCTGTAAAACTTGCAGCATTTGCATTAAGCGAGTCGCAAAAAAGAAGAGCTAAAAAACCCGATCTTGGCCAATTTAAAGATGGTATGGTTCCTATGAAGACTCTAGTAGAGTCTAGAGGGACATTTGATCTGAAAGTTGGTGAAAATGTAGATGCAACTTACTTTGCTGTAGGGGCGTATGTCGATGTTCATGGTACTACAAAAGGTAAAGGGCATCAGGGTGTGGTTAAAAGATTTGGTAAGGCATGTATTCATAAGTCTCATGGAGCAGGTCCAGTTGTTAGACATCTTGGTTCTTCAGGGTCATTGACTTCACATGGACGTGTGCAAAAAGGAAAGAAAGGGTCTGGACAGATGGGTAATGAAAATTGCTGCGCTGAAGGACTAGAAATTCTTGATATAGATAAAGAGCTTGGAGTGATGGTCATTAAAGGATCTGTCCCAGGATCTAATGGCGGAACAGTCTATGTTAGAAACAATATCAAGGGAAAGAAGTAATTAGAGGATAATGACTATGTCGAAGAAATGTAAACAGTATGACCTTGATGGAAAAGAGCTTGATGGAATTGAGCTAGTTATTCTATCAGAAGATGGAAGAGCGCATCCGCAGTCAACAAAAGATTATATCAGAGCGTTAAGAGAAAATGCAAGGCAATGGTCTGCAAATACAAAAGACAGAAGCCAGGCTAACCACTCAGGGGCAAAACCTCACGCTCAAAAAGGTACAGGTAAGGCTAGACAGGGATTCTTAGGAGCTCCTCAGTATAAAGGTGGTGGAAGAGTACATACTCCTAAGCCAAAGTTTGATCAGCATATAAGAATTAATAGAAAAGAAAAAAGAACGGTAATTGCTACACTTCTTTCAGAAAAAATAGAGAATGATCGTGTAATTTTCTTGAAAGATGAAATTTCATCAAAATGCAAAGTGCCAAAGACATCATTAATGGCAAAGTTTTTAAAGAACATTGGTATGACAAAGAGTTGTTTATTTCTACTTAATAAGCGTGATGGTCAAGAAGTGAAGAATTTTCAGAAAAGTTTATCTAATATCCCTAAGATTTCATGTCAGTATATAGAAAATTTGAATGGATATACAGTGCTTGCACATCAACATATTGTGGTAATTGATACAGCTTTTGAAAACCTTAAAGAATTGGTGAGAGGAAATAATGGATAGAAGAAAATCTGAAATAATCAAAGGATTGCACGTCACGGAGAAATCCAGTATGCTTTCCACTTTGAAGGATAAGGAAAACAATAAATCTTTGAGAGCTTTTAAATGCGAAAAGCATACATTTGTAGTTGCTAATTGGGCAAATAAGATTGAAGTGAGAAAAGAGATTGAAGACACCTACAAAGACCAAAATGTTAAAGTAAAAAAAATAAATATTGTTAACCTTCCTGGAAAAGTAAAAAAATCTAGAAAGCGTGGTATCAGACATGGTGCTGCAAAGTTAATTAAAAAAGCAATTGTAACTCTTCATGAGGGATCCTCATTAAGTTTTGAAAGTTAATATAGGAATCGGAAATGCTAAGAAAATATAAGCCTGTTACACCTGGAAGAAGAACTCTTGTTCTTCCTGGAATTGAGGAGCTAACAGTAAATGCGACTCCATTGAAGTCTTTGTTATCAAAGAAGATAAGAGGTATAGGGAGAAATGCAAAAGGTCACCTTACTTCACGTGCTCGTGGTGGTGGTCATAAGAAACATTATCGTATCGTGGATTTTAAAAGAGATAAAGATGGCATCCAGGCAAAAGTGGATTCTGTCCAATATGATCCAAATAGATCAGCTCACATTGCTTTGTTAAACTATGTTGACGGGGAAAAGAGATATATTATTGCTCCTCGTGGCTTAAAGCAGGGTGATTTTGTTCAATCTGGTGCAGATGCTCCTTTAAAAAATGGAAATTGTCTC
>CAMDFS010000002.1 GCA_945897715.1 Chlamydia trachomatis | reverse complement strand
AAAAAAAATAGACCCCCACTTCTCCCTCTCTTGTTTAGAGCAATATATGCCAACAGGCATTAGTGTGATGAATAGACCTCTTGCGTAATTAGCTTTAAGGAGCAAGCTTTTAACGCACCAAATTCTCTTTACCTGAAGCTACTGGACTCCTCCAAGCCTTTGATATAACTATTGTTTAAATTTTATAGTTTACTGTATAATTCTATCCTTATACTGGTGGTTTATGGATCTTAAATTATTACAAAAGTTACTAGATGATGTAGACACGATGACTTATCATAAGGGGATGGAGTATTTTAGTAATGGAAAGGTGCTGAAGTATATTTTAGAAAAAAAATTTCTAACTGCAGCTGTTCAAGGTTTAGGCTCTAACCGCTATCGTGTTAATTTTTCAGAAAACTCTGGAAAAATAGATTTTTCATGCACTTGTCCTTTGGGTTATTTTTGTAAGCATCTTGTTGCGGTAGCATTGACAATATTGCACAACGATGAACAAAAACATAATCAAGGATCTAAAAATAATTTATTGATTTATGAAAAAAATTGGATCAACCAATTAAAAAAAACAGAAGAGACCCCCTCCCTTGCTAACCATGATGTTATTGCCTATGTTATCAATGTAGCAAAGATCGATCAAAAGCTTACCGATAGTATACAAATCTGTTCGGTCATCCCAAAGCAAAACGGCAAATTTTCAAAACCTTCAAAAAAATATAGTTTTTCATCTGATAATTTTTCTCAAATACCCTTCAATATGAAAGATAGCGATCAGGAAATTACAACTTCATTAATTCAAGCGAAATACTTTCCTATACATGAATCAGAGCTTCTTTTTCGCAAAATTATTGACACAGGAATGTGTTTTTGGAAATCTGCTGCTTCTGGAAAAGCCCTTAAGTGTGGTGAAAAAAAAGAAGGCCTTCTAGAATGGGAACATGACTCTCAATTGTATATATCACCTAAAGCCTTTATTAAAGATTCTGAAGCTGTTCTCAATTTTATAGGTAAAAGTTGCTTTTATATTGATTATGATAGATTTGAAGTGGGATTAATAGAATTTCCTTGTTCTATTGAATTGGTTAAAAAATTTCTTACCGCCCCAAGAATTCATAGTTCTAGGTCCAAAGTTTTACAAAATGCGTTAAACATTGCTGCCCCTACATTACCACCAATTGATTGTAAGATTGAGACTCTACCAGCAAGCAAGCCTATCCCTTGTATGAACATAACTGTAAATGATGGTGCCTCTTTTTCATCAATACTTACAGGGTCTGTCACTTTCGAATATGGAAATTATATAATGACTACATCATTTGGAAGCGAAGACCTTCATACCTTTAAGGAAAATAATATAATCTATCAACTTCCAAGAAATGCCAAAAAGGAACTAAAAGTATTAGATCATCTTCTCAATAATGGGTGGTATAAAGATTATTATAGTAATAACCTTTATTCGATCCATGTGAGCGATTCAAAAAATCATAGCCCCATATTTATATTGATCGTAGAAAAATTAAGAAAACTTGGTTGGAAAATTCTTGGCGATGAACCGTTTTTAAACAATAAAGTTTTAATAGACCCTCAATGGTATGGAGAGGTTTCTGAGATAGAAAGCAACTGGTTTGATTTAGAAATTGGTTCTGTAATTGATAGAAAGCGTGTAAATTTAATTGAAGTACTTTCAAAATTAATGGAGGAATTCGAGAAAAAAAAGGTAAACTTTAACCTTCCTGAAGAATGTCACAAGCAATACATTGTTCCTACCCAAGATGGAGATTTGCTCATTATCCCATTTGAAAGGATGAAGGGGTTGTTCAATGTCTTTTTAAACTTGATGAATTATGAAAAAAAGGGGGGAAAGGTTCAGTTTTCTCATGCAGCAATTCCATCCTTATCTTCATTGGAAAATGAAAATAGTAAGCTTGTTTGGCAAACACCTAAAGCTTACCAAGATCTTAAGAATAAATTTCAACATTTTACAAACATCGAAAAGGTAACCCCTCCCCAATTGGAATCTTGTGATCTTAGACCTTATCAAATTGATGGTTTGAGCTGGATGCAATTTTTAGCCAAAATTGAACTTGGTGGGATTTTAGCAGATGATATGGGTCTTGGAAAAACAGTTCAAACCATTGCACATATTGTAATGGAAAAAAACAGCGGACGGATGACAAAACCAGCTCTAATTGTAGCTCCAACAAGTCTTATGGGCAATTGGTTGTTAGAGGTGAAAAAATTTGCACCTACTTTATCTGTCCTAATCTTGCAGGGCATTGATAGAAAGGTTTATTTTCAAGAGATTCAAAAGTATGACATTGTTCTTACTACTTACCCTCTCCTTGTTAGAGATGATAAATTTTTGCTCGATCAAGAGTTTTATTTTCTGATTCTCGATGAGGCTCAGATGATTAAGAATGCTAAAACAAAAGCACATCAAGTTTTAAGAAATATTAAGGCAAAACACAAGCTGTGCTTAACAGGTACACCTATGGAAAACCATTTAGGTGAACTTTGGTCATTATTTCATATTATTCTTCCTGGCTATTTAGGCTCAGAAAAACAATTTCAGTCAATCTTTCGAAAACCGATTGAAAAATGCGGTTCAATAGAAAGAAAAAATCTTCTGAAAAAAAGAATCGATCCTTTTCTTTTGCGCAGAACAAAAGAAGAAGTCACTCCAGAGCTTCCACCAAAAACTGAAATTCTCGTACCAATAGAACTCTCTCAAGTTCAAAAAGATTTATATGAAGCAGTTCGTCTAACAATGATGAAAAAAGTCCTTGCTCATGTTCAAGAAAAGGGTCTTGCACAAAGTCATATCGTCCTTCTTGACGCTCTTTTAAAATTGAGGCAAATTTGCTGTGATCCAAGACTATTAAAAAACATTTCCTCTAAAGCTGAAAAAACAGATTCTTCTAAGCTATCCTTTTTGGTGGAAACAATCCCACAAATGATTGAAGAGAATAGGCAAATTTTACTATTTTCTCAATTTACAAGTATGTTATCCTTAATTGAGCAAGAGCTCAAACGCCTTAAAATTCCTTATGTTATATTGACAGGTGAAACAAAAGATCGTCTAACCCCCATTGAAGCATTTCAATCAGGAAAGGTTAAACTCTTTCTAATTAGCTTAAAAGCAGGTGGAACCGGACTTAACTTAACATCTGCCGACACCGTAATTCACTACGACCCTTGGTGGAATCCTCAGGTAGAAAATCAAGCAACCGCTAGAGCTCACCGAATCGGTCAAACTAAGCCAATCTTTGTTTATAAATGGATTGCTTCTGGATCAATAGAAGAAAAAATCATTCAAATGCAAGAGAGAAAAAAAGTCCTTATTGATGGACTTCTTGAAGGTAAAAATAACAAAGTGATTGAGTGGAAACAAGAGGATATAGAAACACTCTTTTCTCCTTTAGAAAGCTTTGTTCAAGCTTGAAAGGACGTTTAAAATTAGCTTTAACTCTTGAATTTATCCATCCCTAGGGGTAAGATAGAAGTCCTTTAAACAAAGCCTTAACGTACTTATTAAAAAATGGAAACTATTCAGAATTATTGGTCTATTTGCCCAAAATGTTGCGGCTGCGGCAAAAAAAGCTCTATGTCTAGGAGGCAATCAAAACATCGCTATGAAATTGCACTTGAAAAATTTGAAGTTGATAAAAAAAGCGGAATCGTTTGTCAGCGCCCAAAAATCACTCAATCTTTGTGCGATAATTGTACTGGTTCTGGATTAATTGCAAGCACCACCGCAATCATAGCAGAAAGGGAAAAATTTCCACATATTGCAATTATTGGGGCAGGAATTGGTGGGGTAGCCTTGGCTGTTGCTTGCCTACATCGAAATATTCCATTTACCCTTTATGAAAAAGACAAAAGCTTTGAAGATCGTGCCCAAGGCTACGGACTCACCTTACAACAAGCAAGTAACGCAATGAAGGCCTTTGGCCTTTTCTCTCTTAAAGATGGTATGCAGACAACCCGCCATCTAGTTCATGATCCAGAAGGCAATCAGATTAGTGAATGGGGCATGAAGACTCACGCAAAGCTCGAAAAACCTCCAAAACGGATAAACGTTCATATCCCAAGGCAATCATTACGTTTAGCGTTGCTAAACCAATTAGGAACTACTGACGCCTTAAAATGGGGCTATCGGCTACTTAATTTTAAAGAATGTGAAGATAAGCGCATGGAGCTTTGCTTTCAAGTTAATGGCGAATTAAAAAATACCAAAGCTGATTTGGTGGTAGGAGCCGATGGTATTTATAGTGCCGTTCGCAGCGCCCTAATTAAAGAAGAGGCTTGCCCATTACAATATATAGGTTATATGGTAATTTTAGGGATTTGCTCTTTAAAATCTATCCAAGAGACTACAAGCACTCTCTTTGACTCCGAAACGGTATTTCAAACAGTCAATGGCAGCGAGCGCATTTATGTCATGCCCTTTTCCTTTGACTCGGTAATGTGGCAGTTTAGCTTCCCTATCTCTGAAAGCAATGCAAAAAAATTAGCCTCTCTTGGATCTGATGCACTTAAACAAGAGGCATGCCTTAGAGCTACATGGCATGATCCCATTCCCCAAATGTTAAGAGCAACCCTGCCCTCTCAAATTTCAGGATACCCCGTCTATGATAGAAATTTACTTAAGCCCGAATTATTAGAAAATGCCCCCTCTGCCACTTTGATTGGAGATGCAGCTCATCCTATGACCCCATTTAAAGGACAAGGAGCAAATCAAGCTCTTCTTGACGCCCTTCTACTTGCCCGTAGCATTTGGAAAGGATGCACAAATACCCCAAATTGGAAAGAAATAGGCCTAAGAAAAACGATACTAGAAGAATTTGAAAATGAAATGTTAGATAGAAGCGCCTCTAAAGTCAAGGATTCAGCAAAAGCTTGCGAACTTTTACATTCTAAAGATGTATTACGCCGATGCAATCAACCTAAGGGGCGCCTTTTTTCCATAGAGAAAATCTAATCAACAGGATTGTTTTTTAAAGGAAGTCTCTGTACAATATTTTTTATGTTTACACATCTTAAAAGATGCTTTGGATCTGCTCCTGGCAAAGAATTTTACGCAGAATATCACGACAAGGAATGGGGTGTTACAGTCTATGAAGATACAAAATTATTTGAGATGCTCATCCTTGAAGGAGCTCAAGCGGGCTTAAGTTGGGAGACAATTTTGAAAAGAAGGGAGGGATACCGAAAAGCCTTCTACCACTTTGATCCTGAAAAGGTCTCCAAAATGACAACTGATGAATTAAATACCCTCCTTGAAAACCCAGAAATCATTCGAAATCGTCTAAAAATTTTTGCTACACGTCAAAATGCGATCGTTTTCTTACAAATTCAAAAAGAATTCGGCTCATTTTCCAAATACATCTGGAAATTTGTCGATAACAAACCAATTGCAACTAGAAAATTATCCATTAATGAGCTCCCTACCACCACCACTATCAGCGACGCTCTCTCAAAAGATCTCAAAAAAAGAGGAATGACTTTTGTAGGCTCTACTATCATTTACGCTTTTATGCAAGCAGTTGGACTTGTCGATGATCACTTAAAGACTTGTTGGTGCTCGATGCAACACCCTCTCCCTTGAGGCTTTAGCCTCTATCTTTTTTATGGCAAGATTATCAGCTGACTCTCTTACTGCCCTATCTGCATTTTTAGCTCTATCTACTGCTTGATCATAAATTGCAGTAGCAGCTTGTATCGCTGCTTCTTTAAAACCCACTTGTTCATTTGCTGCAGCCTCTTTATCTAAATAAGCTAATTTTGCCGCCACCCTCGCTTGTGCTTGTCTTTGAAACTTACTTCTAAAGTCTTCTTGAGCTTTTTTCACCTCTTCCTGCTCAAAAACCACTTCTAACTCTTTTACCCTCTCTTCAAAATTTCCCTGAAAATGCTCCCTTGTTACATCAATTGCTAATCTTATTGCTCGTTGAGCTATTTCTCTTTGGACTTGTGCTTCTCTTTCAGCCTCTGCTGCCTTAATAATCACTTCTTCTGCAATTTCGGACATTTTACCTACTTGCGCCGCTTGATCCAATAAGCTCCTTGATTCAACTGATTCCTCCACTGCTTCTTTTAGTAAATTAGCTTTCTTGATACATACAAATACTGCTGCTTTAATAACCTCTTCCATTTGATCTATTTGGGCTTTTAAAACCATTAAAGTAGATTTAGTCGCTTTTTTTGCCAATTTTATCAGACCCATATCCACTGCTATTTTTACAAATGCCCGTCCCTTATTTATGGCTTTAGCAGTTGCTACTTGAGCTTCTTCTTTTAAAATCCACACTTGCTCTTCTGCGTTGACAGCCTCTTCTACTGCCTTATTTGCTTGTAATAAAAAATATGCATGATCTCTTTTTTTCAACTCTTCTTTGAAAAGCTTGAAATTACATCTAATGCGAGCTTTTTCCTCTTCAAAATTAGCAGCTGCGGCAAGCGTCTCTTCACGTTTTTTTATTTTTTGAACTTTCCCTTCCTCAATTACCACCTTTACTATTTCTTGGACCTCCTCTTGGACGGCGTTTAAAAATTTTTCTACTGCAATCTCTAGCTCTTCTACCTCTTTTTTTGCCATTTTTGCTTTTGCCGAAGCCTCTGCCTCTATTAGTTGAGTCATTAACAATTGCAGAGCCCTGATTGATCGACTTTCTTGATCTTGCTCTTTTTCACAAGCTGATTGATAGACCAGCCAAGCAACCGCCATCATTTTTGCTTCCTGCAGATCCTCTATTTCACCTTTTGGCGTTTCTCTTGTATCACTTTCTAAAACATTTCCCTCTAATTTTTTTAAATCTTTTAAAGTTGAAAGAATTTCAGCTCTTTTTGACAAAAAGCAATAGGCATCAAAATAGATCACTTTTTGCCGTGCTATTTTTGTCTGCGCTTTGTTTGCTCTGCATGCCTTTCTTACTTTTTGAGCCACCTGCTCTACTTTTTGTAGTACTTTTTCGGCTCTATCCTCTGCCTCCTCTATTGCACCTATTCCACCTTCAGCTGCCTCTTCAAGTGCAACTTGTACTTCATTACGAGCTTTTTGATTATAAAAAGACCAAGCTAGTGCTTGGATTTTAAAGCAATCACTTACCCTATTCTCTAGTTCCTTATTTCCTCCAAAATTTGCTTGTGAATTTTCTGCAACTGAAGGTAGTTTCTCACCCCCACAAACATAAGCTAAAGCACCTTGCACCATAAACCTCTCTTGTTAAAAAATAAAAAAGATATCTTCTTTTTTATTTAAAATCACGTATTATAAAAAACAGGGAAAATTCAGGAGGCAGCCTCTTCATTAGAGATAATATTAAAGAATCTCTCACCTTGTATTTTAGCAAGTTATAGAAACACACCTTTATCTCTGTTTGATCATCTCCAACTGCTCTTTCAAAAGAAGCATTTCTGCAATGGGCATTTTTTCTGGAAGTCCCTTGTTATAACAAACCCTACAAAAACCCTGCTCTGCAAGAAACGTTCTAACTATCCCACTAATTTGATTGTTATCTATTGACGCAAAATAACTAAACATAATTTCAGTGGGACTCTCTTTAAAAAGATCAAATACAACTCTTTCAGAAAAATTGTTTTGGATATTCCTCTTCTCTATTTCAAACATTTGATCCATTGAAAAACCTTTACCGATCGGAAATGTGAGCACTTCTACAGATTCTGTAACATAAAATCCATTTTGTGATGAGGGAATATGAATAACTGAAATCATTCCTCCTCCTAAATCCTTACTTTCCACAACTCTCCAATCGGGAAAAACAGAGACAAAATCTAAGAAATTTTGAGATCTATCAGCAAGGGAGATTGCCCCGACGGTTCGAAAAGCCTTATCAAATGGAATAACTTTAGTAAATTTTGTTAAGACTTTTACCCAATCTTCCCTCTCCTCAAATGAGATATCCTCATCTAATTTAGTCAAAATAACGTTATGAGATCCTCTTTCCGTTAGAATGAACTTTGCAATATTATGTTGGGAACGAACTTTTTTATATGGATCATTTAACAGCCACTCCAACAAGATTGTATTTTCTGTGGTCTCTATCGTATTCCAAGTAATTTCACTAAAAGGATAAGAACTTATTACCTCCTCTTTAAAACCATTCACAATAGCAGCAACATCAGAACACTCTTGGCTCAAATCAGATCGATCCTGATAAGAAATCGAAATGACCTCTGTCCAGTTTTCAGCATTTTGCCCTATTGGGATGTACTCAATCACTGCTTTCTTTGCAACAAAACTTTTTGCTATTTCTTTCCAATGTTTAAATTCCTCATCAAGGAACTTGATCACAATGGTCTCAGATGGTTTATTGTTAGTTTTATCCTTCTGCGTGTCATTTTGGCTATTCAACAATTCACTCCTACTAAGCTTTTTAACGACACTGCTTTTGTTGTCGATAAAACAGACACTCTCTTGATTGATGTTTTTTTTGCAGGCGCATCCTCCACAAATGCAAGCCGCCCCCAAAATGGCACTTATACTCAAGTTTCTAAATTTTCCAATCAACCCTACCATTTTACAATCCCTGTTAAATAAATCTTATCGTGTTTTCATTTTTTAACTCAAAGCGTGCCTTTCAAATAAAAACTGCGCAATAAAAAAGTACGATCAAAAAGTTGAACAAATATACATAAAACTCTACACTAGTGCAATGAAAAATATGAAAAACATCTATTTGAAATCCCTATTAGTAAATTATCATCCAGTTGACTTACAAGAAAAACTATTTAAGAAGCAAATGCTGCAATTTATTGAAACGTATGACTCCTGCTTTGAAAGATCTTTAGAGGTGGGTCACATTACAGCTTCTTGCTGGCTTGTAAATCTAAATGGTACACACGCTCTGCTTTTACATCATAAAAAACTTGATAGCTGGTTTCAATTAGGTGGTCATTGCGATGGAGATCCTAACACATTAGCAGTGGCTATAAAAGAAGCTCAAGAAGAATCTGGCATTTTCGGGATTACCGCTATTTCACCTGAAATTTTCGATATAGACATTCACTTGATCCCTGAAAATTCTAAAGAAAAGGCGCATTTACACTATGATGTTCGGTTTTTACTGCAAGTAAACTCTGAAGAAGCGATATGTCAAAATGAGGAATCAAAAGAGCTAAGGTGGGTGAGTAAAAACAGCAACGATTTGCCAACAAATACCCCCTCTATTTTACGTATGCACCAAAAGTGGACATCTATTAAACCTATTGCATCCTAAATAGATCTACGAGGGCAAATGAGGTTTCCTAAGAGGTTATTCTCTACTCTCGAAAAATTTTTCTTCGGATCAGTTTTTCAAAAGCAATTATTGGTATAATCAAAAAGGTAACCGAGGCAGAAATTAGCCATGCCTCTACATTTAAGCTTGCCGATCCAAAAAGTCGATTCATCCATGGTAAATAAACAAAAGCAGCCTGAGCTAGCAGAACAATACCTACACCTACAAAAATTAAATGATTTGAAAAGAAATTGCTTTTGATAAGCGTTGGTTTGAGAGACCGACAATTGAATAAGTAGAATATCTGAAAAAACATCATGGCAGTAACTGCCATCGTTTGCGCTTCAAAAAGGGCAGTTTTTTCTAAAGTCCCTTTAGCAATCTCAGTATGATACTCCCATAAAAATAACCCGATAGTCCCAATTGCCATGATGAATGCAACAGTTATTGTTTTTAGGAGTAAAAATCTGCTCAAAATGGGAGTATTTTTTTTTCTAGGAGGGCGTCTCATAATATCATACTCTGCCGTTTCAAAAGCCAAGGGTAATGATAGTGCTACTGCAACAATAAGATTAACCCATAGAATTTGCACAGGGGCTATAGGCTGAAGTAAAATCCCTGAATGGATGGGGAAAAATAAAACAGAAAGCAAAATCACTAAAGCCTGCCCCAAACTCGTAGGCAAGGCAAATGCAAATGATTTGATCAGATTGTCATAAACTCGTCTACCCTCTGCTACGGCAGCCTCAATGCTTGCAAAGTTGTCGTCTGCCAAAATGATATCAGAGGCCTCCTTAGCAACCGCAGTACCTTTAATACCCATGGCAATTCCAATATCTGCACGCTTTAAAGCAGCAGCATCGTTGACCCCATCACCTGTCATTGCTACCACATGCCCTGCCTCTTGTAAAATCTCCACTAATTTCAATTTATGGTTGGGGGATACCCGAGCAAATACATTATTCTCCGTTACAGCTTTTTTCCACATATCAGGATTAAAATGAGTCATCTCTGCGCCAGAAATAACCCTACCTTTACTTAATATCCCTAAATCTCGGGCAATAGCTTCGGCAGTTAGTGGATGATCTCCTGTAACCATTTTTACAGTGATTCCAGCTTCGTAGCATGATTTTAGCGCCTCATATACCTCCTTTCGCGGTGGATCGATCATTCCTACTATTCCTAATAAAGTATATCCACTTTCAATGTCTTTTTCATCAATTTGCGCGATAGATTGCACTTGCTTTTTTGCTATTGCAAGTACTCTCATACCGTCTTTGGCAAAACTATCGCTAAGGTTGTGAAATTGATCAACAGCAAGAGCATCTTTACACCGAACAATGATTTCTTCAGGTGCCCCTTTAATAAATATATATTGCTCGCTTGAGGAAGAACAATTAAGCGTTGCCATCATTCTTCGTTCCGATTCAAAAGGGACCACATCGCTTCTTTTCCATTCTTGCCGCAACTTACCTTCCATAATCCCCATCTTTCTTCCAGCAACAACTAGAGCAATTTCTGTAGGATCTCCAACAGGCATCCCTCCTTTTGGATTTTCACCCAAGGTTGCATCGCTGCATAAGACAGCCCCTTCTAAAAGTTCGCTGATTTCACCTTGGCAGCCCGAAATTTCATAGCTAAATTGCCCTTCTAGAGAATACCCAGTTCCGGAGACAAAGCAAACCCCTGATTTTGTCCAGATCCTTTGCACTGTAATCTCGTTGTAAGTCAAGGTGCCGGTTTTGTCTGTGCAAATAATACTTGTACTACCAAGAGCTTCAACTGCCGGAAGGTGCCGAATAAGAGCCTGTTTACGAGCCATTCTTTGCACACCCACAGAAGAGGCAATTGTGATAATTGCCGGCAACCCTTCAGGTATTGCAGCAACAGCAAGTGTAATCGCTGAAAGTGCCGCATCAAAAAGAGCGCTTCCACGCATATAACCGACGAAAAACAATCCTAAGCTGCCAGCTAAAACTGCAAAACCAATCCATTTAGCAATTCCTTTAATAGTCATTGACAAAGGTGTTTCAAGAACACTCACCTGTTCTATCAATTGAGAAATTTTTCCAAATTCAGTTTTCAATCCAGTGGCAACTACCAACCCAAGGCCAGTTCCTGAAGTAACATAAGTGCCGCTAAAAGCCAGCCCTTTCCTTTCGGGAATTAGCGCATCCGGCAAAGAGATCTCTATTTTCTTATTTACTGGAAGAGATTCTCCAGTGAGTGTCGATTCATCAATCTGGAGATTTTTAATTGAAAATAGGAGTAAATCAGCAGAAACACGATCTCCTGCTTCTAAAACAACCACATCTCCTCTCACAATTTGTGATGAAAACACTACCTTTATATCGCCCTGACGTATCACAGTTGTCTTCTGAGGCACCATCGACATTAAAGCCTTTATTGTTTTATGAGCTCTGTATTCTTGGATAAATCCAATGAGTGTGTTTAAGATAACAACACTAAGAATAACAAAGCTATCGGCAAATTTACCAAGAAACAGGGCCAATAAAGCAGAAAAAAATAATATATACTGAAGTGGATTATGTAGCTGTCGTAAAAGAATCCTAAAGGGTGTTTCTGAAGTTTTTAACTGTAAAGAATTTGAGCCAAGTAATTCTAACCGCTTTATCACCTCCTCCTCTTTTAAACCCGATTCAGAGGAATCTAATTTTTTAAAAGCTGCATCTTTTTTAAATGTGTGCCAAAGCTCTGTTGAGTTAGTATTCATCTTACCCTTTCATTTAAAAAATACATTTTACTATTTCTGTTGTTAGATCTATCAAATGTAGCGATTATGGTCAAGCTAGATAGGCCCTTTCACTCCCTTTTCTTTTAGACCTGCAATGAAAATCTCTGTGTGTAACAGATGGGACATCTACCGACAAAAACAATCTGATTGCATAGCTTAAGCATTTTCCAGGAGTTTTTTAGAAGTTATAAGAAATATGCATAAAGAGTTGGAGCTGACAAGATTATACTTGTTAAATTGATGTTAGTGTTTTCCATGCCAGCAATTATTGCAGAGCCAATTCAATCCCCTCCTTTTGCCCAAAACAAGGTTGTCAAACAAGCTCTCTCTTATGATTAGATTATGGAATTAATAGCCAAAGTGGAGTCCGGCGAATTAGAAGAAAGAGAGTCAAGTAGCGAGCTTGCTCAAGTAAACAAGATTTTAGCACTCCTTGCCACAGCGGGCGGGATTTTTGAAGGAGAAGAAGAATGGTGTTAAAGTATTTTTTATAAAAAAACCGATTGCAATTAATCTTTTCTTTATATAAGATTTAAGCCTTAGAAAGGCCGCCTGTTTTAAATCCCTTTTTTTGAAAATAAAAACATGAATAAATCTTTCATCTCAGATCTTACTTTAACTTGGGAACAGCGCTTACACAATACCTCTGCTGCATTTATCTACTTTCCAGTAATACAAAAAAAAATTACGATTATTAATCTAACTACATTTGAAAGAAAATGTAGCACTCCTACAATAGATGTAGGAAGGATCTTTGAACTCGTCTTTAAAATTTTATTTTTTGCAGTTCTTTTGATTGCCCTTGCTTGTTTTACTATTTCCTATCTTGTAACAATTGAAACTAGCTGGAGGCATGTAAATAGGCTTTTTTGCAAATTATCCGAAGAAGAAAGAACTGCCTTTGTTCAGGCTTTTTTATGTAAAGAAACAATAGCACCTGATTCTAATTTATTTAGTCTTTATTTGATTGCAGAGAGTTATCGGAAAGGCAACTTAGAGGGTGATTTTCTTTCGAAATTGACTAAATTTGATCCTGAGGCCTTTAAAGATGTGAAAAACTCGGTTGATGCTAATAATAACCTTGAATCTCTGGTGAGCAAGCTTATCGATCAAGGAAATCCTAAGGGCAAGACTCTATACCCTTTCTTAGCTGGACAAGACCAAGTCTCTCTTCTTAAAAAATTTAAAGATGAAACGAAAAAGTTATTAGAATTCTTCTCTTTATCAGTAAACGCAGCCCTTCAAAACCCAGGCCAACTGCATCTTTGTCTTACTCACCTGAAAAATACCAACCCCTTCCTTCCTTCCTATATCTCTAAAGATTTAAAATATAGTCCTTCTTTAAAAAATGAGAATCCAGAAGCATATTTTGCAATTGAGACTCTTGTTAAAACACTCCCTAACGGTTCTGCTTTTAATTTATTTTGGAAAATAGCTCAAAAGCATCGATTTGAATCTGCTCCATCAATAATAGAAAAACTTTCCGATGCAGAAAAAGATGCTCTCAAAGAACTACCATTTACAGAAGCCCTTCTCCTTAAAGGTGCTAATATTACACCTGATTGGGGCAAATTATGGTTTTTAGTAGGACAAACCTCTCAAAGGTTATACCAAACTTTTTATTCTTTAGATCGCCATTGGGACTTTAATATAAATCTTTCCACCGAAAATCTTAGAGATCTTATACTCATGGATACAGATTTTGTAGAATTCCATAAAACAGCAAGAGAGTATGAAAAGATTCCACCTCTTCTGAAACAGTGGTGGGATCGTCAAATATATGAAAGTAAATTTGAATCAACACTGAATGAATTATCCACCTTTGGTATTAATGAAAAATATATAACACACTTTCAAGGTGAATATTTTAAATGTTGCGAAGAGAGGTATATTGAAAGACATTTTAGAGAATTATCCAGAGACAACCAATTATCTTTTTTCAAGCTTTTTTTAAGCAACGAAACAATAGCAACCGATTCTATCTTTTATCGTCTTTACTTAATTGGAGAGACATATCGGAAAAATAGCTTAGAAAGTAATTTTCTTTGCAAATTGGTTCATTTAGCCCCTTCCGCCTTTGAAAGTCTTAAAAAAGACGTTACTGCTACCAATAGCCTTAATTCACTGGTGAGCGAGCTTATCCATCAGCAAAATCCTAATAGCAAAACTCTATACCCCTTGTTAGCTGGAAAAGATCAGATCTCTATTCTTCAAACACTTAAGGATCAAAGAAAAGAATTATTAGAATTCGTCTCTTTATCAGGAAACGCAGCCATTGAACATCCTGGCCAATTACATCTTTACCTTACTCCCTTGATAAAATCTCCTAAACTCATTCATCAGGCTATCAGTGAACATAGTTATTTACTTCAGTTTTTGCATGAGGAGCTAAAAGTATACCGTGCAATTGAATCTCTTATTCAGAAATTCTATAGCCCTGCTGCTTTTACACTGTTTTGGGAAATGTCTAAAAAAGGGGAAAATTATATCGAGAGAAGCATACTCTCCAATAGAGAACAATATGCTCTCAAACAATTGCCCTTTACAGAGGCCTTTCTCCTTCATAACCATTTTCAATCCTCGATCCCACTATGGGTCTTGGTAGGACAAACCTCTGAAAGATTATACGAAGCTTGTTGTTTCTTATTTGAGAACACTGAAATGAATGTTAGAAGAGGGTTTCTTGAACTTCTTTCGAGCGAAAATCTTAGATATTTTATAACCATGGATCCAAATTTTGTAGAATTAAATAAATTCTTCGGACTGAAGGCTTGCTTCAATAATGCAACAACTGGAGTAGAGATTCCGTATATTTTGAAGCAATGGTGGGATCTTCGAATACGTGAAAAATTAGAATCGGTAATGATTGAATTATACACCTTTTGCAAGAATGAAAATTTTATAAAATACTTTCAACGTGAATACATTATTCATTGTGAAAATAAAAACCATCAGGATAGATTACGAGCTGAGGAGGCAACAATAAGAGAAACTCATCGTGAATTTAAAATAGCTCTTGAAGGACTGGGCTTAAACACTCAAATAGCTTATTCTAAAAGTGAGTTCTTAAAGTTATTTCGTAAATGGGGGTTAATTCATCATCCTGATAAGGATAGAACAGAAGGGGCTAAGGAACGTTTTCAGGCTGGTAATGAACACAGAGATACTATTCTTAAGCTTTTTGAAAAGACCGGTTGGCCTAATACTCCAATTTGCTAGCACTTTAAACTTTACTAGAAGATGCAAGGATTGAAGAAATGAATTGAAAGCTAAACAATCCCTTTGGTATCATTCATCTCATGACTTACAAAGTAATTTTATTTGATCACGACGACACATTGGTAGAGACCCTTAAGCCTAAGTGGGCTCAGCATAAATATATTGCTCACACTTTTTATAACAAAGAACTAAATGAAGATGACCTTCGCCTTCATTGGGGAAAACCCCTCCCTCTGATGTTAAAAGAGCTCTACAAAACAAACGATATTGCACAAGCCACTGCCTATAACGTTGCCGCACAACAAATTTTTCCTAAAACCTTATTTCCTGAAACATCTCCTGTTATTGAAGCATTACGACTTGCTGGAAAAGTTTTGGGAATTGTAACTGCCACAACCCGCCCTAACCTAGATTATGATTTTTCGACGATGAATATCCAAAAAGGTTATTTTGACTACATTCAAACGCAAGAAGACTCCGATTTCCATAAACCCGATCCAAGGGTATTTCAGCCGACAAAATCTTGGCTCTCTGAGAAAGGTTATTGCTATAAAGACGTCTTGTATATTGGCGATGCCCTTACTGATTTAAAAGCAGCCCGCCAAGCTAAATTTGAGTTTATGGGCACTTGTACAGGACTTGTATCTGCAGAAACTTTTAAAGCCTATGGTGTGACTGCACTTAATTCATTGAGCGATTTACTCTCGTTACTTTCTTTGAAATAGGAGCAATTTCTCTACTTAAACCTTAAATTTTCTCATTTAAAAATAAAGTTTTTTTTATTACCTGCCTATTCTTTTTTTTAAATTTGAATCGTGCACTTCAAATTACACTCGGCGTTACATTATAGTACAGCCATCTGACTCAGAAATAAAAAATTCATCACCGCTTCTCTCTTGAAAATAATAAAATACAGAAGCGGCCACTTTTACAATCCCATCATTCAAATTCTGCTCAGTGTGTTTTGGGCTATCAGGTTCTGGAAGAACGTTAATTATAACATGCTCGCGATCTGTCACACTCATATTTTCCTCACTACGATTATGAAGATAATATATAGATCTTGTTCAATAATGTCAAATGTAATTTTTTAGAAAAAATTTGACTTAAAATATTTATTAGATTAAAATTTCTTCCAATTCTAAGGGGCTATCTTGTTAAAATACATATTTGGATATTTAGCATTTTATATTTCTTTATCCGCCTTAACCATTGAAGAAAAAGTGGGTCAAATCCTCATGTGTCCTATTCATGGAGATGTGATCACTAATCCTATTGAAAAACTCATTCAAGAGACACATCTTGGTGGAGTGATTCTCTACAATTGGAGCAATGGACTCACCTCTTTTGATAAAATCAGAACATTTAATAAGCGCCTTCAAGAGACCGCTCTTAAAACTTCAGGCATTCCTTTATTTATAGCAATTGATGAAGAGGGTGGCCGGGTAGAAAGACTCGGGGTTCCCTTTGCTAGCGCAAGCACTATTGGAAACAAAGAGGCCTCTTATAGCAGTTATGAAGCAGGAAAACAAATTGGCTCATTACTTCACCTTCTTTATATCAATGTGAACCTTGCACCAGTAGTTGATATCAATAGCAATTCTGAAAATACTGTGATTGGTAACCGCTCCTTTGGATCAGATCCAAAACTTGTGGCTACTTGTGCAGAAGAATTTGCAAAAGGGCTATTAGATTGCCATGTTCTCCCCTGTTTCAAGCATTTTCCTGGCCATGGCGATGTTTCTGTAGACTCTCATGTAAAAATGCCTGTCTCTTTTAAAATATTAGATGGGCTGTTAGAAATAGAGCTTATCCCCTATCTACAAAACATCGATCTTCCCCCATTTATTATGACTGCTCATATTCTATTCCCTAACATAGACCCAAACCACCCAGCTACCCTATCAAAAATCATACTCACAGATATATTAAGAAAAAAACTGCAATATAAAGGGATCATCCTATCTGATTCTCTAACAATGGCAGCGGTTTTAAGTAAAAACCTCACAGAAATTGCTATCGAGGCTTTTAATGCGGGTAATGACATCCTCCTAATTGGCGGTAATACATTACTTAAAAATTTTCCATTAAACACAGAACAGATGATCCGCAATCTTCATAAAGAACTTGTTGAGGCAGTTAAGGATGGACGCATTCTTGCAGAAAGGTTAAATGAAAGTGTGGATCGAATCCTTACCTTAAAAGCCACCCTACAATAAAAAAATATTGCGTGATAATTCAGTTCTTTATATACGAAAGAAAAGGTCTAAACTAAATTCTTCTTTCTATGATGAACAACTTATTAATTTCTAGCCTTATCGCTTTTTCTTGCTCTACCTCAGCTCTTTTTGCTGAAGATAGCGCAAAAAAAGAACAAAACATCACAGAAACTGACACCTCCATAAACTCTAAAAACAAGACCTCACGATTAAGACTTACTAATGAAATTCCCTCTGAGATGCTAGCTGATGAAACTGTATGTTACATCGAAGGGTATATCCAAGCATTAATTGATGCAAATTATTATGAAAACTACGTTGTTGTCGAAGTAGATGAAGATCGCATGGTCTATCTTTATAACCTTCCTACAGACCAAAGAATTCGCAATAGTATCATCACCTTTGTAAAAGATCTCCCTAGCATTAAAGGGGTAGAGGCAAGAGATCTCTCAAAAAAAGATGCCGATTCAATTAAAACAAAGCGCTTTGATAATCACATCGCAGGGGTATGGTTTCCTGAAAGTACTGTTCTTTTTGAGCCCCTCATTGCAAATCCTAGAGATCCAGTATACTCCATTGCTTATCGATGGGGAGATTCTGTTATTGCAAATGATCAAATCGCAATCTCGCTCGGCGATATCTTTCCAATATATAGATTTTTTGATATCTTTGGCGGAGATTTGCAAATTGATATAGGAGCTTGCATGTGGGCAAATTTCAATATGAAGCCTGAAATTCATCCCAATGGAGAAGTTGCCGAGCTTGTCACCTCTGATTACATCCTTTCCATCCCCATCTCTTATTCACGTAGCTTCTATTCTTTTAGATTGCGTATTTACCACATCTCTTCCCATCTTGGAGATGAGTACATGGCAAATAACCCCCTTATAGCTCGGGTAAATGTAAGCTTTGAAGCAATTGACTTTTTCACTTCTGTCCAATTCAATGATGCTCTGAGGATCTATTTAGGTCCTGGTGTAGTCATAGCTTCTGATGAGGCCTTCCCTATGGGAAATATCTATGTTGAGTACGGCTTTGAATTCCGCCCATTTGTACATAAATACAATCACCCACGTCTCTATGGCTGTCCATTTTTTGCCCTCGACTGCCAAAACTGGCAAGTAAATAACTACAGACCCTCCCTTACCCTGCAACTTGGGTACGAATGGTCAAAACTTGAAAGGGCAGGTAGAAGTGTCCGAATTTTTGCCGAATACCATAACGGATACAGCGAAGGGCAGTTTTTTGACCAGTTCACTGAATATTGGGCAATCAGAGGCGCTTGGGGCTTTTAATTTCCCTATCTTAACACCCTGTTTTCATCTCTTTTTTGTCCACTACGAAGCCTAAATAGATCTGTTTTTAGTAGATAATTAATAGAGTTATTGATATTATTATATGAAATCTAATAAAAAAAGGGAATTTATGCAATCATCTCCATTAATTGACTATCAACATCAACCCGATAATTCCTTTACCCTTGAGGAAAAGTTGGTTACTTTAGAAACTTCTAATGAACACCAATACATTGATAAAAGATCCCACCAAATGATCAATATGCATAAAATCAAAGGGATATGGAATGATTTTAAATTTCTCCTTACCACCCTCTGGGAAGATATTAAAAATCTTTTCCGCCCAACAAAAGAGAAAAATTTTTCCTACGACCTGGGAAATGCCATTAAGATGGACGACCTCGATAATACTCCTGATGCAGATACCTCCAATACGGTTTTCATCATCCCAGGGTTGAAAAGTACAGGGACTTGGGGACATTTAGCAAGAAAAATATTTGAAAAAGAATCTGGTATAGAGGCAAGAGTACTTAAAATTCCTAAACAAGGGAATCAAAAGGTAAAAACTTCCTCCGATTTTATTTTAAAAATGATTAGTAAATATTGCACAAAGAACCCAAACAAACCTATTGCTATTATGGGTGCATCACTTGGGGGCAGACTTGCTCATAAAATAGAGGCTTCTCTACGTATCAGTCACCCAAACACACCTGTAATGGTCTATTCTATAGCTCCAGCTTTTGCATCAACTTATGCTACCAGAATGAATACTTCTATCCCAGCTCTTGCAAGGCTTGCAATTTATCCAGATTTATTAAATGCTTTCAGTGTGGGTTCTGAAGAAACGAAAAAATTAGTAGCTTCTGAAAACGGTACCCTTAACAATACTGTTCGTAACATTGTAGTTGTACAAGCATCTGAAGACCCACTTATCGATGGGGCTAAGGCTTTTCCGAATCTTACTGCTCAACTTAACCTAACTTATACTAAAAAGGTAGCTTATGGCTTTAGACACCTGGGTGTTGTGTCTGGGGTTACAAATGATGCTGTTACTGAAATACGCAGTTTTTTTAAAGCCTTAAAGAGCTCACTTCTGTAGAAAACACTATAACTATAGCCCCTCCCTTACCCTGCAACTTGGGTACCAGTGGTAAAAACTTGAAAGGGCAGGTAGAATGGATAAAGCGAAAGGCAGTTCTTTGACCAGTTTACTGAGTATTGGGCTATCAGAGGCGCTTGTGGCTTTTAATTATTTTTAATTAAAAAAATAGTTTTTATATACAATTATCGTTTTTAATTCTATAATTTAAGATATTAAACAGGAGATTTTATCATGCAATCATTACCTACTAATAACCGAGATCCTGTAATTGACGACAAACAGAAATATGGTGTAACCTTTGTAACTGACCAAGATGTAAGGGTTTACACGGACACAAGGTCTAAAAGTATGATTTCTTTGGAGGGCTTTTTAGCAATTTTTGAAGATATCAAATTCATTTGTCAAATGATTGGCGAACTTCTTAAGAATCTCTTCAGGTCAAAAGAGACTAAAAATAGATATAATCATGTAAACGGGGACGCATCAGATAAGAACCAAGTATTTGCTATTCCAGGTCTCGGGGATCCCGGCATATGGGGACATATGTTAAAAAATAAACTTGGCAAGGAGACCGATGTTTGTGTCATTCAAAATAAGAAAAATGGAAATCAGCCAGTAAAAGATACTTACACTTCAATACTTAATCTGGTAAAAAAATATTGTGATGCTAACCCCGGGAAGCCTATTGTATTGACAGGGGTATCTCTTGGAGGTCGTTTAGCACATAAGATTGAAGTCGCGTTAAGAGAGTCGCATCCATCAACCCCTGTCCTAGTTTATGCTATGGCCCCTGCATTTGCTTCAAAATTTGCTACTGATATGGACAAGCACGCCCCTTGTCTAACAAAGGCAGTTTTGCACGGTAGTCTCATAAAGTGCTTTAAAGTAGGTTCTGATTCTACAGATACATTAATTACTTCTATAAATGCACCTATTACTGATACGATTGCACCAAGAACTATTGTTGATGTGAAGGCCTCTAATGATAGCATGATTAATGATGGAAATGCATTTGGCGTCATCAACAATCAAGAAAAACTAACTTATATAAGAAAAGAAGCTCATAGCTGTAGTCATCTTGGGGTCATAAGTGTTGCTATGGACGATCTTGCAAACGATATCTCTCACTACTTCCCACCTAGACCGGCTGATAGTTAAAAGTCAATTATTTAGAATACACTGATTGTAAACAACTTAGGTTTTTTTTAAAAAAAATAAAAACTTGCTTATTAATGTTTTATTACTACTCTTAATATTAAAGATGGTAACAAAAAGGAGTTTTTATCATGGTAAAACCAGTAGGCGGTAGTGATCCACAACCTTTGAATAATCTAGGCGGTGGAAGTAAAGGTGTAAATAAACAGGCAGAAGAGACAAAAGCAAAGGTCGGAAATACTGCAGTTCCCCTTATCGTCCATTCAAGAGCCGGCTCTATAGTTTCGTTCGGTGGTACAACAGTAACTATTAGCAAAACTGCAACTCCAGAACAAATTCAATTGGTGGCAAATTTTCTTAAAAGTGGAGCAGATCTAAGTGAAATTAAAGGCACTGGTCTAGGAAAAATACCTATTCTAGAAATTAAGACGAAAACACAGCCTGAAAAAAAAGTTTCAGCTGGCGCTATGGGTCCAGCTGCCCCTGCAAATCAACGTGAATTTTCTCTTCAATTTACCGCTATGGGTCCTGTTCTTATATCTAAAGATGTTTCAATAATCTTCAATAAGGGCGCATCTAAAGAACAAATTCAAGAGACAGTGGATTTTCTTAAAAGTGGAGGGAACATAAATACTTGTAAAAATGAAGTAAATTTAAATATCAAAGAGATTCGCTACACAAAAGGTAAATGACAACCCCGATTGTCATATAGCTCTTGCGTAATTACATTATGGTTAAAGCTAATTACGCAAGAGGTCTAACGTAAAGTGCTCTATTTGAATTAAGCACTTAATAGCAAGACGTAAGGGGTTACTAATTCGATGTTCTCATTAATAAAGTTCATCAATAAAAAGTAATCATTTGGCAAAAACCTTGGGCGGTCGTAAGCTGTATAGGTTCCTACCGCCTTTCCAACGAGCATGTTTTCTCTTCCAGCAAGAATGGTTTTCAAGTTGAATTCAAAATCTTGTAAGCTGTGGTTATATTCTAAATTAAAGCCTCCAAGGTCTGAAAAAAGCTTTCTTTCTACAAGCATACATTCAATTGAGTTGCCCATCACCCCTCTTTTGGTATCATTTCGGTAAGCATAAGCTTTTCCATATCCACGAAAATCTAATCCAAGTTCTAACCCCTCTTCAGTTTCAGAAGAGATCAGCTGCAGGCCAAACTGCCGAATCATATGATTTTTTAAATGGGTTCTAATACCAATTGTTCCCACTATCTCTTGGTTCTTAACATACTGCTCAATCATCAAAGAGATTGCATCATTAATGATAACCACCTGCTTAGAGAGAAAAAGGATCAGGTCCTCTTTAACAGTAGAGGCCACCTCGTTATACATTTGAGCAACTTGAGGCCATTTTGTAAAAGCAAGGTGAGTCCTAGAGTTTGCGCTGATATAGCTAGTGATTTCATCAATCTCCGCTTCGGTGGAGCCATAATCAATAATTGTAATTTTATAGTTCTTATAGCTTGTCTTGATATAAATTGCTTCTAAGCAATCAATGAGCGCTTCTACACCCCCCTGATTGGGGATCAAAATATTCACAGAGGGTTCTACCTCTATCGATACATTCTCTTTCTCATCAAAAATAATCTCTGGGATAAGTCTACAAGGCAATCCAGTGTGTTTTTTTAGGAATTTCTTATGGTTGCTTAAAAAAATATCATCCTGGTCATCAAAGGATTCTTTCAGCACATCTATACCAAAAACCACCCCCACCTTTACCCCATCGTTATAATTCTCTAGGCAAAAATCAATATCATAAAAGCTATCCCCCTTAAACTTCTCATCAAAAGTTTTCGATAACCTGTCTTTATGAATCGCTAAAAAGCTCCCCTCTAATGCAACCACATCAAGCACTTTATCAAGAAATAACTCCCCAAAGACATTCTTACAGTCATTATTATATTCCTCATACCAAATAGTTCCACAAAGCGGTTCTTCCTTCTCCCATAACATTCCAGAAATTGGAACAATTAAAGTACCTAAACTTCCAAGAATTCCATGAGAAGATGTGGAAAATGTATCACCAATTTTTCTACCCCAGTGATTAGAGCAAATTCTCACCCCAGCGCGAAGAAAAACGACCATATCAAAACTTGCTTCTTTAAGACATTTGTTAAATCCACGCGCCAGATTAGCATCTTGCATACAAATGCATTGCACCTCATCCACTCCGGATAATTCACGCATTCCATTTTCAAATAGTGGAGAAGGTTCATTAGATTCGTAAATTAAGGTTATCAAATAACACCTCGTTTTACTCAAAAATGAACATAGTTAATAATTAAACACCATCGTTTATTATAAAGGAAATTATGTTTCTCTCTACAAGAAACTTCTGCATGTTCTCATAGACTTTAAAATATCTTCCATCAGGACCAATAATCACAACAAGTGGTTTAGTTTCGATAAAACCCAGAGCATTATAGGCTTTAATAACCACCCCCTCCACATCTGAAAGTAAGTCATATGTGATGTGCATCTTATCGTAAAATTTACGGTGATTTTCTACAGAATCACTACTGATTCCATAGACCACAAATCGATCGGACAAAGATTTTTCTATGAGCTTTTCCATAGTACGGATCTTTCGATGTGCTGAGATAGTAAAATCACGTGGGTAAAAAAACAAGAGGACAAAAGAACCTCTATGAGAAATGAGCGTATGAGTAAACCCTTCCTGATCTTTCAGCATGAAATTGGGCGCATCATCCCCTATTTGTATATTGTGGGAAAATAGTGCGCTTGATGAAAAAAAGAGGGTGAATAATATTTTAAACATATTTCTACAACTACCATAAATGGTGTAATCAAAACAATCTGCAAATAGACTTGCATTTATCATGGGGTGTAGTATATCCTATTAATAAAAAATAAATCAACTATATGTTTCTTAGAATTAGAGTAAAAGCAAATGCCAGAGAAGATGGGGTCCACAAAAAAGAGGGAGACTATCTCATTGTAAAAGTAAAAGCCCCAAGAGAGAAGGGTCTAGCAAATGCAGCCCTACTAAAAACGCTGAGTAAGGAGTTTTCTATCCCTTTGAGCGCTATTTTCATTAAATCTGGGCATACTTGTGTAAAAAAGGGTATTGAAATAGAGGAATCTTACGCAAACCTTGTATTTGAAAAACTCTCAACTCTTACTTGATCGTGCTCTTTCTTTAAAATTCTTATTGGATAGGTAAAATCACTCTCTTCTCCTCTATATTTACAAGGCAATTGCTGCATACTTCTTAAAGCTCGATTTCTAGTCATAACTGACAATTCCTCTTCATATGAGGTAACATCTTGAAGTAAATCTACCTTAATAAGGTTTACTAAGTATTTACCAAAAAAGGTCTTCTTTTTATCAATCTGATCAGGGCTTGTGAGAATATCCCCTACAATTAACCCTTTATAGGAAAATCTATAGAGATGAAAGTCTTCATCCAAAATATCAGAATTTCTATAGTAATGGAAACGGGCGGTAACAAGAGTTTCAGAAAGTCCTAAAAGATTGATCGAAGCACCCTTTAACTCCACTCCGTAAAATGGAAATTCCTCTAAAAACTCTTTTGTAATTCTCCCCTTTAAAAAAATTTTCTGATCAGAATCTACTGAAGAGTATTTTTTCATAAACAAAGGGTCACAAACATCTAAAAAGACCAAAGAAGTATCATCATCATGATAACAAATTGGGATATTAAAACTTACAGCAGCAAACAAATCTTCTGTTGCAATAGCCCCTCCAATATAAGCACTTCTAGCATCCAAAGCATTATCTAACCTATAAGAACTTGAGCAATTTTCTATCGAAACAAAAGAGGGGGCTATGTAAGAAACAATTTTTTCAACCTCGCTACAAATCTGTATCTGTCTTGGAAGGTAGTGATTAATTATTTTTTTAAAAAAAGTTAAAATTAGAACATTGCCCACAACCTTTATTATAGGCTCCCCGGAAAAAAAGATTACCCCTTCTTTTGGTGCTTCCATTTGCACTTCATAAGTTATTAAAGAGAGATACTTAATAAATTTATCAGGGAACAATAACCTTCCCCCTTCTTGCTGTAAAGAGTGTAAATAAAAGATCTCTTCATCTCTAAAAATTCTCTTCCCTAAGTACTTTGTTATAGAGGGTAATCCGACAAAAATAAGGGGTTGCCTTTGCTCTAAAGAGGTAAAAGAGACGGCAAATTTCTCTATTGCACTTCCTTCATTTGCTTTCCAAAGAGAATAGACCTCTTGCAATTCTGAAATTCCATACATCATAGATTACCCAACTCTTGTTATATTAAGATGTGATTTTTATAAATTCAAGAAGTGGTTAATAGCTAGCCTTTTGAAGCACTTGATCTCTTTCCTTCTCAAGATTATTAATCTCTCCTTGAATTTGATCAGCAATTCTATCATATCGGTCTGCAGATTTCCAGCACTTTTGTGCAGTGATCAAACCATCCTGTTCAGAAGAAAACTGAACCCTATCCCCTAAGTTTCTAATGCGAGCTGCCTTAGCCAAATAATAGTCTTTAAGATTTGTCAAAGATTCTATCTGAGAATTAATCATTTCCATATCAATATCTTGATTTGTCCCATGTGTAATTTGTAAAGATCCTGTAGAAGCTCCATAAACACATGCATGAAATACTGAAAAGATAATCATGGTAAAAAGAGCTATTTTTTTCATTTTTTACTCACTGATTCTTTTTGTGCATTTAAATCAATGATCGCCTGCTGATTCTCTTTAATCTTCCTTTCATACATCGCCGTCTTATTATTTGAACGCCTTACTTCACTCATATTTCTAGACTGTAAAGAATTCACAGTAATTTGCTTTTCCTTCTCAATTGCCGCTTGATAGGTCTTAATCTCATTTCTATGATAAGCAATCTTTTCATCAATAGAACCATTTGGATCTGCTTGAGAGACAACCTCTTTTCCTTTAAATAAACTACAACCAGTGTTTAAACAAGCTGTTAGAACAAACACTACACATAATAATTTTCTGTACATATTTCACCTCTTAAACAGATCCATACAAAATAAATTCATTAATGCAAGAAAAAAAAACTAACTGCTATTTTATCTTCATTATGGTAAGATAAATCTACTTATGAGAAAAATCTTTATATCCTTGTTATTTTTTGCTTTAGGTTCATTATATCCAAGCAGCCTAAAAGATATTTTCTTGAATGCAGAGGTTGGCGATTACAGCATTTATCAAAACGGCAACTCAGTTACATTGTTAAGCATTCATTCTAAAGAGCTTCCATTTATTACCTTTGAAGAAATTACCCTACCGAAAGAAATTTACGATAACGTAAAGGGAGTAGAATTAAACAATTGGCTGCAGAAAAAGGCACCAGGTAGCACCTCTTGGACATTAATGGAAATAGATACCTCAAATTTAAACATTACCTCCACCTATTGCCTCTCAAGAAAAGCTCATCTTTTTTTAAATAAAGAAGACACCCTTATTTCCTCATTACTTGGTTTAGAACTTAAAGCATCACCTGAAGCACATTTAGCTAGAACAGGACCTCGGCCCGCTACAAGAAAAGATGATAGGCCTATCTGGGTCCCCTCAATGTTCGTAAATGGGAAAAAAGAGACTCCAGCGGTGGTGGATGTCTATGTTGCTACTTGGGGAAAAGATTCATCCCCCCTTTCAGAAAGAAATATCGACCTATACATTTTAAATAATTTTCCTTTTCCCTACTGGATTCAAATTCATGGCGATTACGGCTCTAAAAAAATGGTTTCCCTCGACTCTGGCCATAATCTTCTCTCTTCTATTACAAAAATCCCCCGAATGCCCCCAAAATTTATCTCTCCTTTAGAAAAATGGAACAATGACATGGAGAAGTTTTCATTTCTCGTCCAGGGGGAGAGGACTATATCTAATTACACTGTATACCTTCTTGAGGTTTCTAAAGGCAAATCAAAGCTTGTCCCAATAGAGACAACACATCAAGTAATTGATACAAATGTATTAAAATTTGATATGCTTAGGTCACGTTTAACAGAGGAATTAACCCCTGGTAAAAAATATCGGCTCTATCTTTCTTATGACGATGACTCTCAAATTAAATCTATTCTTTCTAAAGATATAATACATTGGAAATAAAACATTAAACCTGTTAAACTACTATCTATGAAAAAAATCTCCCTAAAGAAAAGTTTGTCTATTTTCACTTATGCCTGCTCTCTCTACAAGAGGAAAAAAGAATCTATCTCTGAAATTGTTTCTATAGAAATTGAGAATAGACTTGGAAAGTTACAGCAGTGTATTGCTAAAAGAGATAAAGTTGGTGCCTCTAAAGAGGCCTACGCCATAGAAAAAATTTTAAAAGAACATTTTCCTTTATCCATTATTTCAAAGTTTGCAATCAGCGCAGCAACCCTTGCTATAGCCTTCTTTTTTGCAATTGTAATCAGACAAACTTGTTTTGAGCCAATGGAGATCCCAACTGGTTCAATGAGACCTACATTTAGAGAAAATGACAGAGTGATTGTTTCAAAGGCGCAGTTTGGGATCAATATTCCCTTGGTTCGCAATCACTTTTCTTTTGATCCTGAGGCGATGAAGCGTATGGGTACTGTTGTGTTTACAGCAGAGGGCTTAGATATTGCCAATGTACACATCAAACACTTTGGTATTTTACCTGGAGTAAAAAGGTTTGTAAAAAGAACTATTGGACTCCCTGAAGACACCTTATATTTTTATGGTGGAAAAATCTATGGAATAGATAAAGATGGCAATGATATCTCTTTGCTACTTCAACAAGAGATGCTATCCCACATTGAACACATCCCCTACATTTATATTGGCGGAAGAGTTGTTGGTGGTGATTTTATCCCACTTAATCAACAAGTTTCCTCTATTACCATTGAGCAAAATCATATTCCCGTCTCTACCTTAAAAAGTGTTGGTAAAAAAGAGGCCACAGCCAGCGTTTTACAAAATGGAGTAGAAGACATCCATGAGATGTGGGGGATGGGCAATTATGGAATGACCCGAATTGTCTCTACCGAGAGCCTCTATTTCTCTAATGAAACACTCCATTTATTGATGAATAATATAGGGGTAAAATACTATCTAGAAATCACTCACCATGCATCTATCCATGACTCAACACAAATTGACGACTATAGAGGGATAAGACGCCCTGAACTTGGGAAAAGTGTTTCCTACATCCCTTTACATACAGAGACGATGTTGACAATCTGGAAAAACCTCTCTACTTCAAGGTTCAATACAAATAAGGGGTATCTTGAACACTTTGGAAAGACTTATGAAAATACTTTTCAATATAATGACCGCCCTAAAATAAAAGGTGGGATGGATGATGCTTCCTATGAATTTATCGATGGCATAGCCTATAAAGTAAAATGGCAGAATCACCCCTTCTCACTTATCCCTTCTTTAGCCATTCCTAAACAAGTAGAAGATGATCACCCTTTTGCCACATTTTCAGAAGAAAAATGCATGACGCTATATAACGCCGGCATTGAGCAGAGTAAATTTGTTGCTCACAACACACACATGGGTCTTGCCCCTTCTAGATACGCCTATTTTCGAGATGGCGACTTTTACTTAATGGGTAAAAAGATCTTAAGCCATGACGACAGCTTATTGCAAGATTTTATCACTCGAGAAAATGCGATAGCCTCTGATAATCCTCTCTACGTACCGTTTATTGATGCTCATGCACCACTTCTTTCTGATGGAAGTATAGATAAAGAAAAGATTTTAAAATATGGCCTCTTTGTGCCTAAGAAAAGCTATTACGTACTTGGTGATAATCATGCACAAAGTGGCGACAGCAGAGAATTTGGGTTTGTTCCTGAAGAGAATATTCAAGGTGTTGCAAGCTTTATGCTGTGGGCTCCTGGAGGAAGATTTGGGGCGCCTCTACAAGAACCTTACGCATGGTTTACTGTGCACAAGCTCTTTGTATGGTCTATTCTTCTTACCGGAATCGGCCTTTATTATGCACGTGAAAGAAGAAAACTTCGTTTTGTGACTACAGAGCCATTATCGACCTTTATCGACAAGCCAAGAAGCTTATTTAAAAGAATCTTCATCTAATATTAGATCGTTTCATCAATTAAAAAGTTAAAAACGACCCATGATGCAGTTAAAGAAAAGCTGGAAAGGATGATTTAACATGTACAAATCTTAAAAAGATATAAAAAAGTCTTGTAAAAAAGTCATTTGCGACATCTCTTCCCTTATTTCCCCTCAACTATCCCTATGTCTTAGCCTAGTTGTCGCATTTAACTGAACAAGGAGTTCAAATTTGCTTTAAGTGGTATTTTAAGAAGGCAATCTAATTTTGATTTGGCAGCACCATTGAATGATATTCTTCTGAAAAAGAATTAGAAAAACTGGAAAACAACTAGACTTTTATCATCTGTAAGTGAATAACTTCCTCGTTAATATCAACCTTTTCGCCAACTTCAGCTGTAGTAAATTCTAATTTATTAGCAAGCACTTCATGAGAGATTAATTCTCCATAACGAGCTAAAGACTTCTCGATCTTTGCCGTTTTGGAGAGGGTAATTTCTATACGATCAACTACCTCAAAATCATGGGCTTTTCGCATGGTGTTAATCTTATTAATAAGCTCACGGGCAATTCCCTCAAGTTCAAGCTCCTCGGTAATTTCAGTTTCCAACGCAACAATTAAGCCATCAGCAGTTGTAGCCACAAGACCCTCTCGAACAACTCTTTCAAGCTCCACATCTTCCACTTCAAGCTTATATCTATCCTCGCCCATAGGGATAAAAACATCTCCCCCTTCAAGAAGTACATCATAAGAAGATTTATCCAGGCTCTCAATTGCTGTTTTACAAGCACTCATCCATTTACCCACTTTTTTACCAAGCACTCTAAAGTTTGGCTTGATCTTATAATGGACAAATTTCGATTCATCGCTATGCAGTGTAATCTCTTTTACGTTAAGCTCCTCACAAATTAAGTGATGCTGGAGTCTTAGCGATTCAATCATATCCTTCTTATTGGAGATAACAAAGACTCTTGAAAGTGGCTGTCTTACTTTAAGGCGGTGCTCCTTTCTAAGAGAGTGCCCTAAGTTTACAACAATTTGCGCATACTCCATCTCTTTTTCTATCAACACATCATAAATCTCTTCATCAAAGAGAGGGAAATCTGTGATGTGGACAGATTCAGCCATATGGGGTCTTTTGAGCTGTTGATAGATCGCCTCTGTTATAAATGGAATAAATGGTGCTGCTAACTTTACAAAGATTAAAAGAACAGAGTATAGCGTTTCAAACGCTTCACGACGATCAGAGGTGTTTTCATCCGCCCAAAATCTAGTCCTAGATCTTCTAATATACCAATTGGTAAGTTCTTCAATAAAGTTAGACATCGGCTCTACAGCTTTATCAAGGGTATAGTTGTCCATCCCCTCTTTTACCTCTGCAGTGAGTTTATGAATCTTTGAAAGGACCCATCTGTCAATATCTGCTTTCGGCCGAGAAAATGTTTCATCTGTTGGAATCCAGTCATAGATGGTTGCATAGGTGGACAAAAAGGCGTAGCAATTCCATAAAGGGAGAATCATCCCCCTCAAAACAGTCTCAACACCACGTTCAGAAAAACTATAATCTTCTGCTCTCACAAGTGGGCTATGAAGTAAATAAAGTCTAACTGCATCTGATCCAAGCTTTTCCATCACCTCTTCAGGTTCTGGATAGTTTTTTAATCGCTTGGACATCTTATGTCCATCTTCGGCAAGGACAATTCCATTCACTATCACATTTGTAAATGCAGGCTTATCAAAAAGTGCCGTTGAAAGCACATGTAAGGTATAAAACCAACCCCGTGTTTGATCAAGACCCTCAGCAATGAAATCAGCGGGGAAATCCTTCATCGTCTTCTCTTCATTTTCAAAGGGGAAGTGATTTTGTGCATAAGGCATTGATCCTGACTCAAACCAGCAATCAAAAACCTCTGGAATTCTCTTAAAGATCTTTCCATCCTCTTCAAAAGTCATCTCATCGATAAATTGTCTGTGAATATCAGTAATATCGATATTTCCAGTCTTTTCTTCTAAGTCTTTTACAGAGGAAATAATTCGGATGTCTCCATCCTCACTTCGCCAAATTGGAATAGGTGTGCCAAAATATCGATTTCTACTAATTGCCCAATCACGCGCATTATCTAGCCAATTTCCAAATCTTCCTTTCTTGATATGCCCAGGAACCCAATGGATTAACTTATTATTTTCAATCATTTTATCTTTGATTTTTTCTACAGCAACAAACCAGGTAGTCACCGCGCGATAAATCAACGGTTTATCCGTTCTCCAGCAGTATGGATATCTATGCCGAATGGTTGTGTGCTGAAAAACTTTTCCATCCCCTTTCAAACGACGAATAATCTCTTTATCGGCATCTTTTACAAAGATCCCTTCAAAATCCTTCACTTCATCAGTAAAGTTACAATTCACATCAATTGGACAGACAAGCTCAATACCCACTTTTTGACAAAGGTTAAAATCATCCTCACCAAAAGCTGGTGCCATATGAACAATCCCTGTTCCATCGACAAGGGAAACAAAATCTCCAGCTAATATCTTAAAGGCATTTTTGTGGTTTGAGAAATAAGGAAATAGTGGCTCATAAGTTTTCCCCACTAGATCTTTTCCTAAAAGCTCCTCTTTAATCGTATATTCCTCTTCGCTCTTATAGTAAGAGGAAAGTCTTTTTTTTGCGATGATGTAGATCTCATCTGTATCTTTATCATGAATACGAACATAGACGGCATTTTCTGCTAACGCTAACGCTAAATTCGAAGGCAATGTCCAAGGAGTAGTTGTCCATACAAGGAGGTGACTATTACCACCTTGCAATCTAAATTTCATCGTTATAGATGGATCGTCCACTTCTCGGTAATTTAAATTCATCTCGAAATTTGACAAAGGCGTTCCAAGTGCCGGAGAATACCCCATCACTTTAAAACCCTCATAGACCAAACCCTTATCCCAAAGTCTTCCAAATACCCACCAAACAGATTCCATGAATGTTAAATCCATCGTGCGGTAAGTTTGCTCAAAATCAACAAATCTTCCCATCCGTTCTACAGTCTTTTTCCATTCCCCTGAATACCTAAGGACAATTTTTCTGCACTCTTCATTAAACCGAGCGATTCCAAATTCTTCAATCTGAGCTGCACTTTTAAATTTATGCTCCTTCTCGATCTCATTTTCAATTGGAAGTCCATGGCAATCCCACCCAAATCTTCGAGGTACATAAAAACCTTGCATCGTCTTATACCGGGCAACTACATCTTTAATTGTCCCTGCTAAAATATGTCCATAATGAGGCAATCCTGTAGCAAAAGGAGGCCCATCGTAGAACACATAATTCTCATGACCCTCCCTGTTTTCAAGCGATTTCTTAAATATCTCATTATGTTGCCAAAACTTTAAAATAGATCTCTCTATTTCTGGCAGACTTCTTTTATCTTTCTTGAACATGTCTCTTTTTAAACTCCAATGGAATAAAAGATAACATATTATCTTTATTCTTGGAAGGGCTTATTTAAGTATACCATGAATTGGGGGCATGTCCTTACGACCTATTCTTGCACGCAATTCGGCAGTAAATCCTCCAAGATGATTTTCACTATCTATCACAATAGTTAAATTTCGATTCTCCTTTTTAATAGATATTAACTTTTGGTCAAGAAGCTCTAAAATCTCTAAAGATCTCCACAAAGCCTCCTCTACAACAATCTTTCTCTCTTCAGAAACAACCCCTTTAAGTTCACTTTCTAAAGCTGTCCGCACTTCTGTAAAAGATATATCCCCATCCCCTATATTTACTAAGGTGGCAGAACCCTCTCTGTACCTTCTTTTCCCATCAATTGTCTGAAGTAATCTCCCGGGTTTATCAAGACCTATACATTCCTTAGCATAGAAAAAAAATGTCGCTACAATACAACGAAGAGCTGTAAGAGTAAACTTTGAACATCTTCTTTGATCTTTAATATGTATCGCATTGCCAAGAACCCCGCGAAAGACCACCACTTTTGCATTTAAGACTATCATTCTTCTTACTGTGGATAAAATTTTTTCTACTATATCTTTTTTTCCAGCAGTTTCATAAGTATACTTCTGATCAAAACAATTCCCCTCTTCCTTATAGATACTTATTTTGTTAGTATTCACATAAATTAAAAACATTTGACCTCTCTTTTTGTAAAAAAAATACTACAAAATAAATATATTAAAATAAATGTTTTTTTTACATCAGCTTTTTCTACTCTTTATAAATCTAAGAAGCTTTTATAGAATTATAATTGCGGATTGACTGAATGTCCAAAAAAACACATAATAATGACCAAAAATTTAAAAAAAATCGTAAAAGAGTAAGAATAACATGTCAAATTCAATTATACCGAAAAGAGGGAGAACAGATCTTCAACCTAATATCGAGGGCATACCAAAGGCTCCACGCATTACTTATGGAAGTTTAGGAATTTTAGTGAATGAAGCAGCAAAAGTGATGCAAGCAACACAAGCAGCACAATCAGCAAAAGTAGGCTTACTTTCTCAAATAATGTCCATTCAGTTAAAAACTGTTGATTTAAATTGGATTTCTCGAAAAATTAACGAATATTCTACGCATCTTTTTAGAGTGCATCAATTTATTCTTACTCAACTGAATCAAACAGAGAGTCAAAATAATAAAAATATTTCCAAAACTCTTGTTTTTATGCATCATAACTCTTTAACTGTCTTTCGCGATTTTAAATATTTTACTCAGAATCAAATTTTTTACTTACAGAATATTCAGACGCTTCTTGATCAACCTTCACTTCCATCTCCCCCTCTATCTCAAGTTTTACCTGAACCGATTAGTCTGAATGTAATGAATGAAATAGCTAAAATTCAAATAATGTCTAATAAAATTCTGAATATTATTGGTATTGCTATATCATATGGCAACTTTATTAGTGAAAATAGTCAAATAGCTTATGCCCGATCTATTTCTTTTCCAACCTTTTTTAATGTAAATTTTGTTGATAATCTTTCTTTAATGGTTAACAGCGCTAATAGTATTGCTGACCTTTTCAGAGACTTTTATAATACTCAATCTTTCTATCTTAATCGTATTCATAGCAATCTAACTCAACCACCCACTGTTCAATTAATAGCTCAAGCTCAAGGTGGGCCTCTATCGAAAAGAAACACAGAAAATATTGCCCTAATGAGAACTCTGTTTCCAATAGATCCAACAGATCAGCCAACACAAGAATTCCCATTATTACCCTTAATGCGGGCAATTCAGGACTTAAAAGTGAAAAAGTCAAACGATAAAGCTTATATTAATTCAAAAGAGTACAGAGCGAAACAAAATGTTTTTAAAATGGAATATAACCAGTTCTTCTCTGAAGATAAAGAAATGCTAAAAAAATGCACTTTTTTATTAAAAATATTAGAAAGAAAAGATAACAATCCAAAATCGATTGTAAATTTTAAAAATCGATATGAGACGTTAAGAGTTAATTTATTTAAACAAGCTGAGTTAGGTTTTAAAGGGTGCAAATCGAGATCATTTTGTAGCTTTTTTAATTTATTTAAATTTCATGATAAATTGCATTTATTAAATACATCTATTTGGAAGATAACCCTTACTAGATATGCCAATGATAAACAGCATCTTAAATCCTAATAGAGGGTCTTTAACTATTTAAGTTAATCTTTCCCATTCTTTATAAAGTTCAGAGATCTCTTTTTCTGTAGTTCCAATTTCACCACAAAGGGCTGATAATTTCAGAGCATCTTTTTCAGATTTTAGCTTTGCGTTTAAAGATGCGATTTTTTCCTCAAGTTTAGCAATTTTTCTTTCAAGAGCCTGAGCAACTTTCCTATTTTCATTTGAAACACTGCTTTTTCCCTCTTTTTTAGATGAGGCTCCTGCCCGAGATTTTTTTTGAACCGCTTCCCATTGTGCATAGTCTGAATACATTTCCACTTTTTCTGGATCACCCATTGCCAAAACACAATTGCAGATACTATCGAGCATCCCCCTATCGTGAGAGATCAGCACAACAGCCCCTGGAAACTCTAAAAGACTCTCTTCAAATGTCTCAAGAGTAGGGATGTCTAAATCATTAGTAGGTTCATCTAACAGTAAAATATCGGCAGGCTCTAACATTAAATGAGCGATAGTAATTCTTGCCTTTTCCCCACCAGATAATCTTGAAATTGGAATTCCAAGTAAATCTTTGGAAAACAAGAATCTTTCAGCCCACCCATTCACATGAATCTTATTCCCTCTAAAAGTGACAAATTCTCCATTTGGAGCTAAAGCCTCCTTCAAAGTCAAGTGCTCTGGAAGTCTCATTCTGTGTTGATCAAAGTAAACAATTTTTAAACCATCTGCTCTTTTAATAGTTCCTTGATCAGAAATAAGCTCTTCAGAAAGAAGTTTTAAAAGAGTTGTCTTTCCACAACCATTGGGGCCCATTAGGCCCATGCGAGTTCCAGGTGATAATGTAAAATCTACCCCACTAAACAACTTCCTACCACCAAGATTTTTGGATAAGTTATTTGCTACAATCAATTTTCTTGTTTCTCTCTCAGTTGTAGAAAAATGAATTTTTGTTTGTTTTACAGTATTTCGCATCTTTAATTCTGCGTGCTCTTGCTTAATCACTGCAGCCTCATCAATTCTCGACTGAGCTTTTGTTGTCCGAGCCTTTACACCCGCTCTAAGCCAATCCGTTTCCCTTCGAAGCTTTCCAGCAATACGCTTTTCCTGCTCAAGCTGTCCTTGTACAAACTGATCCTTCAATCTTAAAAATTCTGAATAATTCCCTTCTATTGAAAACATCCCTTGAGGGTAAACTTTATCCATCTCCATGATCTTGTTTGTGACCTTTTCTAAGAAAAACCGATCATGACTTATCACTACAAATGTCAAATCTTCGCTATTTAAAAATTCTTCAAGCCATAAAATCCCCTCTAAATCCAAATGGTTTGTTGGCTCATCTAGCAACAATAAATTAGGAGATTTTACAAGTTCCACTGCAATTCTAAGACGCTTTTTCCAACCACCAGAGAGTTTAACAGCAGAGGTCTCCTCTCCACTAAATCCAAGTTTTTCCAGTTGCATTTGCGCCAATCTATGACGATCATAGTCTGCAATATCATGAGGCATTGCCTCTACGACAATCTCTAATGGGGGCTTGTCTTCAAAAACACAATCCTGCGGGACGTATCCAACGATCAAATCACGCCTTGGACAAACCTTCCCTGAATCAGGCTTTTCTTTTCCTGCAATGATTTTCATTAAAGTAGACTTTCCGCAACCATTAAGCCCAATTAAACCAATTCGTTCACCAGTGAAGATACTTATTGAAAGATCTTCAAATATAGTACCTCTAGCATACGATTTTTCTATAGATTCACAATTAAATAACATAGTCATAGTAATAGCATATCACAAGGTAACATTCCAGGCACTGATAAAATATACACTACTATTCAACTTTACGTTTTGGAGCAACACCTGTTGTTGTAGGGGTAGTTAGACCATTAAAAAATGATTGCTGCAATTTAAAAATAGAAATTAGTCTTCCATCTGAATTAGCTACACAACATCTTGATGATGATAAAATCAAACCAAGCTTTTTCTGATCTTGAGGAGAAACAACATACACATAAACCATCCTTAATGCAGTATTTCCTTTTACAATTCCCATAAATTTGATCGGATTTTGATCTGTATCACCAAGATCATATTGTACAGCATATAACTCACTTATTTTCCCTATTTCTATCATCGAAAGCCTCATTTTTTAGATAATTAAATTTTAAAATTAAGATAGTTTATAATAAATGAAGATTAATATCAATAACAACTTGATGTTAATCTTCATAGAAAAGGCACTTGTGAAGAAGATAGGTATCAATTTTTCCCAGCTATTAAAACTTTTTTAGTGATGGATCCATAAAATGGATTGACTCCTATCGTAATAAGTACCATACTTTTTATAAAAAAAATACAGCTGTAACAAAGATCTATGATTCAATTCTTTTTAAACTAAGAAAAAAAATAAACGGAGTAATTATTATATATTATTTTTCAATTCCACCTGATCAAGGATTAGTAAAAAGAAGTGAAGATCTAAATAAAAAATTATTGAATTGTACTTCTTTCGAGAAATTAGAAGAATTAATCGTCTCTGAAAGCACTATTTTTAATATAGCTCATTTAGCAAGAGCGGTGCAAAAAGTGAAAGATCTCTATTCAAAAATTCATGATGCTAGAGTCCTATTAAAAACAAAGATAGCCCCTCTTATTCAAAGAATACCTACTGATCAGACTCATTCTTCAATTCCATTTGAAAAAATTATCACTTCTTTAGCTCATCTAACTGATGCCACCGACCCCTTAGTTCCTTTTGTAATTTCAAAATTAAATCAGGTAACAACAGATTCGATAGATCACCCCTTTGCAGTTCTTTGGGCATTAGCAAAACTAAAACAAAAAGATCCTGATTTAATAAAAAAAACTTTAAGTGATGTTTATTGTCTTTTGAATAAAGTGACGGGTGAAGATTTAGGAAGGCTTTGTTGGTCTCTACAAAAATTAGAGTTAGTAAATAATAATAAAATGTTAATAAAAAAAATAGAAGAACGAGCTAGATCACTTTCTAAAAAATTAATTCCTCAAAGTAGATGCTTAGTTATTTCTTTACTTAGTAAAATTAAAAGTTCTGTAGTAGAGTTATTATTAGATGATTGCAAACATCATCTCAATGAGTTTGAAAATAGACATTTAGACATCCTTATGTCTGCTTTACTCACTTTAGGAATAACGCGTGATAAATACCAACTATGTCATAAAATACTAACTATAGGGATGAATAGATTTGATACGATGAGTTTTAGGCATATCGCTTGTTTTGCTGATTTTGCCTCTACATCAGTTCGTCGCGATATTGCATCTAATTTTCTTATAAAAACTCAAAACCTGTTTTTAAAAAACCCTGAAAACTTTAACTGTCATGATCTATTTAAGCTTACGTGTGCTTTTTCTAATTTCTATACATTAAATAAGGAAATTACGCTACCTATGAGTAAATTGATTGCAGAAAAAGCGGTTGATTTTTCAGTAGAACAATTATACTCACAGTATAAGAAGCTTTCTTATTTAGGCAATGTCGATGAAGCACTTTTTGAGGTATTGATAAATGGAATATATGCATCCAAAAATAATCTATCTACTGATATTCTGTGCGCGTCTATTTTTTTATTAAGTAAAACTTTAACTAATGCAAAATATCTTCCAAAAATTACTAGTATAATTGAATTTTTATTTAAACAGGATCTGGAATTAAGACATAAGGAACAAATTATACCTACTGTACACATTTTAGTTTATGTTTACAATGCATCTTTTAGTGATGAAATAATAAATCAATGTGAATTGTATAGTAAAGAGGTTCAAAAAGAATCCAAACCTATCTCGAGTGTACTGCATCAAACAATTTCTGATACATTAACTCGACTTAAACTTGGATATGAAAATGAAGTATACATTAATGGATATTGGGTAGACATACTTCTACCGGAAAAAGTTATCCTAGAGGTAAATGGACCAAGTCATTATAAGAATCATAAACTTGAAGTGAATGCTCTTATAAAACGACGCGTTCTTAGAAAGTTAGGTTATAGATTATATTATCTTTCTAATAAAAGTATTGATGAATGCTCTCCAAAACAAATGGATGAATTAATTAAAAAAATCATGAAAACTAATAAAGAAATTCAATCTCATTCCAAAAAAAGACCCATCAACTCTATCTAGTTAGAGAAATTCATTAAAAATGCCTTCCAATTGGAACCACTTTCCTTTGTTCTGGAAAACATCTTTAATCTAACAAAGGAAAAAATTAGAATTGCAATGCAATGGATAGATACGGTCCAGCTAAAGCAAGGTTACTAATATTTTTCTGGAATGTTCTTGCGTAGACACCCACAGTTGAAGCATAGATGCTATCAAGTGGTACTTCACTTCCCATATCCACAGATTGAAGAGCTCCTAGATAGACTTGTGCTCTAAAGCCGGCTTCAATAGCCACCTTGGAACATTTACAAAAGGCTTGCGTATATGCAATCCCTGCCTGTCCATCAAAGCTAGGTACCAATTGATTCCTAGAAGCCATAGTCGTTGTTTGTGTATTTGGAGCAGTAATATCTAATCCAGAGAGAAGTGGACTTGTAGATTCATATTTTGTCCCATTAGAAACAGGTCCATACATCAATGACCCAGCAGCACCCATAACAAGGTCTAATCCATCAATGAGATGAAATGCTAAAGTTGTTCCAATTTGTGGACCGGCACCTGAGAATGTCGATGGTGTAAAAATACTTCTTGAGATTTCTTCTGATGAGTTTGCGTAAAAATATTCCAGTTTTTGCGAAATATAGGCATAGTTTACACCCATATATAATTCAGCAAGGAGTTTACTACCCACTTCAATAGGTGTTCCGTAGTTCACTGTTCCCTCTTGGAGATAATAGTTCACTTTTCCTGTTGCTGTTGAATAAGGCGAAGCATCTGGACCAATTGAAAAAAATGGTCCGAGCATATCAGATTCTGGAACATATACTGTACTTGAATCAAAAGAACAAAGGTGTCTCCAGTTTAGTTTCACATAAGATTGAGAGGAATGTATGATCCCGACAACCCCTACATCATAGGCAACATGAAAACATGGATTTATCTCATTAATTACCCAGTTTGGTGTAGGAAGCGGAAGTGGTATAGCCTCGGCAGCATAATGCGCATTGGTAACAAGTGGCTGCACATAGGATGCTGTAAAATATCCTGAAAAAGTAAATTTAGGATCTGCCACGCGTATATCTCTTGGGGAAAATTTATCCCCTTCCGCTTTTAGACACTTTTCCTTGATAACCACGTTTTCTTTGATCTCTACTTTTTCATCAATAACAGGTCTTGAAGGTAAGCAATAAGAAGCTATTTCGTAGTCTTCTGTACTTATTGACTCTCCATATAAAGCTTTCGTAACTAATAAAATTGCTAGTGAAACTCTTCTCATTGGACCCTCTTTACTTGCCTGTTAAAATTATCGTAATACTTCATTCATACAAGAATAAAAAATTTGAGTCAACAATTTTATATTTACATTCACAATCACCTATGTTATTTACCAAAAAGATGACCAACCAAAGAGAAATTTCCTTTGAACCATAAAATAGCTTTTTTTTGTTTCTTTTTTGCAATTCCTTTAAAAGTGTTTAGTTGTACTGGCATCTCGATAGATGCTACAGACGCCTCTTCGGTAAATGGTAGGACTTTAGAGTTTGGGATGCCTCTTGATATAAGCCTTAGCTTTATCCCAAGAAACACCACTTTTAACACAATGACGACGATGGGAAAAGGGATGTCGTATACATCTAAATATGCATCAATTGGCATTTGCTGTTTTGATTACCCTGCATTAATTGATGGGATTAATGAACAGGGATTATCTTGTGGGGTGTTTTACTTTTCAGGATATGCCTCATACTCAAAGGTGACTAAGAGAAATCATAAAAAAGCTCTCTCTCCTATTGACTTTTGCAATTGGATCCTTACACAGTTTGCAACTCTTGATGAGGTAAAAAATGCCATCAAGAAAGTGATCATTACTGATGCAATAGTTGCTACTCCCGAGCTGTTGAAAAAATGGGGTAACAGACAAATTCCCCTTCACTATGTTGTCTATGATAATACCGGAAAAAGCATTGTTATTGAACCGTTAGACGGTGAGTTAAAAGTCTACGACAATCCTATTGGAG
>CAMDFS010000001.1 GCA_945897715.1 Chlamydia trachomatis | reverse complement strand
TAACAATAGGCCAAGAAAAGTCCTAGGCTTTAAAACTCCGTTAGAAGTATTTGATAGTCTATCTAGAGGTATGGTATAATTGAGGAACACAACATGAATTTCTAAAATTCTCTATGCTTATTTTTTGCACTTCAACCTTGAAAGGGCCTGTAAATATTAAATATTTATACATCATTTTTAATATTTACACCTAAAAAAAAATGTATTTTTTAGATTGAGTTTTTTTCTTAGAAATGCTAATCTTTTAGTCTCTTTTGGAGGAGTGTCTGAGCGGCCGAAAGAGCACGCTTGGAAAGCGTGTAAACGTGAAAGCGTTTCGGGGGTTCGAATCCCTTCTCCTCCGAACTTTTATTCTAATAGACTTCTTGCACAAGCGTCTCTTTCCATCCCTGTTCGCTAAAAAACTTCCCCTCTTTTCCCATTTCAATTGCCTCTTTTACATAAGATAGGGTATTTTCAGGAAAATCACCCAAAGAAAAAAACTTCAATCCCCCACACTTGTGAGGCTCTTTATTTTCAAGGACATTTTCCCATACATGACATTCAAAAAATATATCCACTGCCTCTCTGTTGGTTTTTCTATGCATAATGTGAATAGGAATAAGATCACTCTCATCGATAACAATTCCAGCTTCTTCATAGGCCTCTCTAACCATAGCACTACTTGCCGCTTCACCAACCTCCTGGTGTCCAGCAACAAGGGACCACTGTCCATCTGCATATCCTGTGTTTTCTCTAAGGGACATCAGCACCTGATTATCTCTCATAAGCACCAAATAGACCGCCACAAATGTCATTGCTTTCATAAAAACCATCCTTTTTTACAAAAGAATACAGACTATAGCTCTATTTTAGCAACACATCTTCAATATGTGAAAACCTGAAATTAAATCCAGTATCAAGAAGTTTTTTTGGATATACAGACTGATCGACAAGGAGCAATTCCTTTCCTTTTTTCCCAAAAATCCACTTTATGAAGAAATTTGGAATGGAAAAAAACCTCCATCTATGAACCAATTTGGTTACAACTGCAACACACTCCTTATTGGAAAACGGGTAAGGGGCGGTAACATTTACAGCTCCAACAATCTCGACATGAGTAATACAGTGCAGAATAACTTGGGCTAAATCTTCCATTGCAATCCAACTTGTCTTTTGCCCTCCAGAACCAAATCTCCCTAGCAATCCAAATGTTGCAATCTTTGATAGCTTTTCCAAAAATCCAGAAGTTTTGGTCATAACCACTCCAAATCTCATTGTCAAAACTCGACCCTTGGTGTATTGATTTGCCTCTTTTTCCCAATCTCTACACACCATAGATAAAAAATCCGTTCCATTAAGACCCTCTTCACTATCTACAACTTTTGCATTTGCTCCGTAATAACCAACAGCTGATGCTGAAATAAAGATATTAGGGGGTTTATCAGCCCCTTCCATCAACTTAACCAATTGCTTTGTCGTTTCAATCCGGCTTTTGTAGATCTTTTCTCTCTTCTTTTTTGTCCATCTACCCTTTCCAATGTTTTCACCAGAAAGATTAATCACAACATATGCCCCATCTACATTACCTGAAAACTTTACTACTTCAAATCCTTTACTTTTAAGAAAAGGGGCTAAAACAGATCCCACCATCCCTGTCATTCCAGATATCACGATCTTTTTCATTTAACCTCTCGATTTAATTCGAATCCTTCTATCCTGAGAAAAAGCCGCCCCTTCAAAGACAAACTCGTACTCCCCAATGATTACCACCTCACCATCTTTAGGAGCCGCCCCAAGTTTTTTAATCATAAAATCTTCTAAAGTTGTATTCTTCAAATCTGGAATTTGTATTTTTAACCGCTTTGATAATTCAGATAAAGGGGTTGTAATTGGAAATGCTTTATCGATATATACCTTTGACTTTTCTTTCAAAACTTCACTATTGAGTAAAATTCCTGAAAAAATTTCATTCACAATGGAAGAAAGGGATAAAATTCCAATAACACTTCCATTTATATCCAGAACAATCGCTATTTTCTGGTTATTTTTTCTAAATTGATTAATCACCTGATAGATAGAGTTTGTCTCAATCACAAACCATGGTGAGCGGGCTATATCTTTGATGGATTCAGAATCTGACATATTCAAAAGATCTTGAGAATAGGCAATACCAAAAATGTTATCCCGTTTTTCATGGTACAAAGGGACATACTTTGCCTTTGTCTGGTGAAGATGATCGCGCACATCTCCTACAACACTGTGATAGGATGCACAAGGAATTTCATGAATAGGCACCATCATATCGCGCGGTGTTTTCGTCTTTAAATGAAAGATATTTTCTATCAATGGCTCTAAATCTTCAGTTCCATTTTCTATTTGACTCCCTTCAGAATCTACAAGCAAGTTTTTCAATTCATCACGAGATAAAGAACTATTTACCTTCAAAGGGCTTTTAAGAAAATAGATTACTATTTTAGAAAGTCCATCGATAACCCAAATTAAAGGGGTAAGAATTTTCGAAATCAATTGTATAGGTTTTATCGCAAACATAGCCAAATGCTCAGAATGATCACGCGCTGCAAGCATGGGGATCAGCTCCGCAAAAAGCATAACAATCACCACCTGAGGAATATATGCTAAGTCAGGATCAAAACCTAGGCTAGAAACCACTCGCCTACCGCACTCTGAACCAAGTTGAAGGAAAAAATTCACCCCGATTAAAGTAGTTCCGAATAAAGAGGTCGGTTTATCAAGTAATTTTCTAAGAGCTATCGCCCCTTTTTGCCCCCTCTCTACATAATATGCAAGTCGAACTCTATTAAAGGATACAAACGACATCTCCGTCATGGTAAAAAATGCCTGGAAAAACAATGAGGACATTAGAAGAATTGAAAACAATAAGGTATCACCCACTCTTCCCTCCATGCTTTTTAAGATGCTTTACATAGACTCTAGAGACTTTTGCCTCTGTTGCCAGAAGAACATGAAACATCAACCCTTTATGGGTAACTTTATATCCACTTTTAGGAATATCCCCTAGTATTTCAAGAAGGTATCCTCCCACAGTAGTCTCTTGTCCAATTCTATCGATTTCTATTTCAAAAAGAGCCTCTAAATCATTTAATTCATATTTACCACTGCAAATAATTACATCTTCCCCTTGCCTAGTAAATAAGGTTTTTTCCTCGCGACCATCGCTAATTTGTCCAAGAACAATCTCCACTAAGTCCTCACGAGTAATCAATCCGGAAACCCCCCCATATTCATCAACCAACATGGCAATTTCAGTTTTCTTATCATCAAAATGGGCAAGCAGCGTCCTGGACAACATACTCTCTGGAACAAAAAAAGGTTTTTCCATGATTGCGTATAAATCTTTTGGCTCATGAATCTTGTGATTATTGGCAAAAAAATCTGTTGCCTTTACTATTCCAATCACATGATCAATATCTCTATCAACCACCGGGATTTTACTTAACCTCTTCTTAGAAAATAAATCCCTTAGCTTTTGCGGAGAGGTATGAATATCATGAAAAAAGATGTTTTGCCTTTGACATTTAACCTCTTTCACCTGCATCTCTGAGAGTTTTAAACTGCCAAGGAGAAGCTTAATTTCATCTTTTGTCATAAGCCCTGTCTCTTTAAAAGAGACAACGGCATGCTTGATCTCCTCTTTAGTAATCTCACTATCCTTTTTAAGAAAAAAAGAGGTTACAAAAGACCCCACCTTTGTGATTTTTAAAAAAACAAATCGAATCGGCGTCAAAACCCAGCTACAGAACTGAACAATTCTTGAGACTTTAGAAGATATCAGCTCATCTTTAGTCACAGCTATTGTTTTAGGTAAAATCTCTCCAAATACCAAGGTCAAAACAAAAGGAAGGGCAACATTTAAAAAAACACCTTTGGTGTCTCCCACAATAGAAGAAATCACATTTTGCACCCCTAAATTTACTGCCACATGTAAAATAAGCACAGTAATTAATAAGGATTTTGGCTTTTCCAAAAGAAGGGCTGCTGCTTTCTTCCCTTTATGAGTAGAATTTTTAAAGGTATTTCGCTTTGATGGGGATAAAGAGAATAGGGCAGTTTCTGAAGTAGAAAAAAACGCACTACAAGTCAAAAGAAAGATAAGTACAAAGGTCAGTATTACAGTAGATATCACTTTAATCTAACCTGTTAAATACGACTTTTTGTTGTCCTTTAGGTGTGACACCTAATACTTTAATAAGTGTTAACGCTAGATACGAGGGGTCATCTACGCTATAAATCTTTTGCTCTAAATATTCTTTTTCTGCAATAGCTTGGTTTTTTTGTTCACGTAAAGACTCAATTTTCATTTGAATCTCAAGAGCGATCTTTTTTTGAGATGAGGCAGCATAGAGGAAACCACTAAATGTAAAAGAAATAAATAAAAAAACCCACCAAGAATCTTTGAGCACATGCATCAGATTAGAGTGTCTAACTTTTTCTCTTAACAAAATACAAACATTTCCTATTAAAACTATTTACCTTATTATCTTCTCTATAATAGAGAAGATAATAATAGTAACGATTTTTCTACAAAGTTTCCACAATTATTCTAGAAACTTTTCTATTTTGGCTCTAAAGCACTAAGAGAGAACCCATGAGATTTTAATATCTCATTTAATTGCTCTATAGATTGGAGGTATTTTTTCTTATTCTCTATTACATCATTCATCGCTTCAGAGACCTCTGTTCTTTTTGGGTACCTTACTTCCTCAATATTAGACACAGTATTTTCGATAAGTTTCACTTCCTTTTTTTCTTCCGTAAAAGTTGGTATCTCAAACTTTTTAGAAGGCTCTTCTTTAGTAGTTTCTCCATGAGCCATCACCTTATTCATTAACATGATCGCCTGATATAAATTAAGCTTTTCATCTTTTACCCCATTAATTACATCAAAAGAGTTGTTAATCATCAACTCAAGGTTGATTTTTGTATTTTCGGCCACGCTTGCACCATCATCTAATACATAATACTCTGATATTACCCGAGAGATCTCTGATTTTGCATCGTCATAATCTAATCTCTTGTTTGATAATTTATGCAAAAGATCAATAGCTTTATTAATCATTTGCCTTTTCTGCTCTTCTCTTCCTGCAGATTTTCGTATTTTTGAAAAAGCATCCATAATCACTTCCTTTCCTCCAGAGGGTACATAATAGAACCCTTCATTAATTCCTTCAATAAAAGACATGTTTTGAAAAACATAGACATCTTTTAAATTACATATTCTTCCCTGTCATCACCATTTAAATATTGGTTCATTTTTTCTTCCATAATCAATAAAGATTCATCTACATCAATTTCTCTACCTGAAAGTCTTGCAATTAACCAATTCATTTCATTCATTAACATCTCATATCCTTCAATTTTTTCCCTCCCCTCCTCAGAAGATAAAAGGGTGGATAAAGGCTCATATACAGTAGGGTTTAACCCCGCCTCTCCGAAAAACATATGAATTACTTTCGAAGCTTCTGTTGGGCTTATTTCAGATGTGTAGACATCTTCTAATAACTCCACTAATGTACCTTTGAACAAAATTCCCCCTCCGATTTTATATCGTATTTCGTCACACTACCATTTGGTTTTTTAGAGGTAAATATTTATTTTAATTATTTTTTCACAGTTTTCTTAGCAAGTAACAATTCTAAGAAGTTAGGTTCTTTTCTTGACATTTGGGTATCTAAAATAATATAATGTTCCATCGAATCGTATAATTTTAAGGGTTGTTTTTATGAAGTTTATCATCTCTCGAGAAAAGCTTGTTGTGTTAATCAGTAAAGTACAGAGTGTTGTACCATCTAAAGCTGTGGTTCCTATTTTATCTAACATCCTTTTGGAGGCGAAAAATGATGTAATCACCCTTTATGCTACCGATTTAACAGTGAGTGTAAAGGTAAGTGTGGAGGTAAACATCCTTCAAGAAGGGGCAATTACACTTCCAGCAAAGAGGTTTTTTCAACTGATTCGCGAATTAACCGCACCAGAAATTACCGTTGAAACTTCTGAAACAGGGATTGCAAGAATTACTGCTGGTTCTTCTCATTTTAGACTTCATGGGATGGACAAAGAGGAGTACCCTGCATTTCCAAATGATGATGATGGGAAGCATTTCACAATGAAAGGGGCTGATTTAAAAGACATGTTGATGAGAACATCTTTTTCTGCTGCAAAAGATGACTCCCGCCAAGTGCTAAATGGGGTGTTCATGGAAATCTCTGGCAATCGAATCGTGTTTGTCGGAACAGATGGAAAAAGACTTGCCAAGGTACACAAAGATCTAGAATTAAATGAACCAATTGATTGCTCAAATATTATTCCATTAAAAGCTGTTGATGAGCTCATCCGTATCATTGTAGATGAAGATGAAGTAAGACTCTCTATTATGGAAGATAAGATTTGTGTAGAGATGGGGAATTTTTGCCTCATCACAAAATTAATCACTGGGCAATTTCCTGATTACGAAAGGGTCATCCCAGATCATTCTGAATTAAAGGAGATCAAATTACACAGAGAGGAGCTAATGACTCTTTTAAAACAGATTTCATTATTTACCTCTGATGTTTCTCATTCTGTAAAACTCACCTTTTCACAAGGAGAGCTCCGCCTTCAAGCAACAAATAGTGATATTGGGGAAGGAAAAGTGAATATGCCTGTGGATCACAGAGGGGAGGATAAAGAAATTGCATTTAACCCTCATTACTTCCTTGATGTTTTAAGACATTGTAAGGATGAAACGGTGAATTTCTGTATGACAGACTCATTTAATCCAGGTTCCATTACCGATACTTCAGATGCACACTATGTGATTATGCCAATGCGTCTTGGTTAATCCATGGAATGGATTAAAAAAGTGACCCTCACCTCTTTCAGAAATTATTCTGAACAGGAATTTATATTTCAACCTGGAATCAATTTAATCTATGGGGAAAATGGAACTGGAAAATCTAATCTTTTAGAATCATTATTGATTACAAGCATCGGAAGATCGAACAGAACAAAAAATTTAAAAGAGGCTATCCAACATGACGCTTCCAAATTTTTTATTGAAATCTCTTATACTAAAGAGGGTCTTTCTGAAAAAATCCATGTGAATTTCGACGGAAAATCAAAAGAGATCCTTCATAATCACACAAAACACAAAAGCTTTTCAAGCCTCCTTGGTTTAATCCCTTCTGTTGTCTACTCTCCAAGTGATGTAGAAATCATCACAGGAGACCCTCTTCATAGACGAAAATTCATGGACATACACCTTGCTCAATCAGATCCATCCTATATTCTTCATTTATCCAGATATAATAAAGCTCTGAAATATAGAAACGCTTTATTGAAGGCAAACAGCACAGAGGCTATTGAAATTTGGGAAGAGCAACTTGCTGCATCTGCACAGATTCTCCAGCAAAAGCGGGAAAAATTTATTCAAGAGCTTGAAGAGATTTTTGCTGAAGAATTTTCCCATTTTCATCACAAGGCTAAAGTTCCAAAAGTTACCTACAAACCCTCACCAAAAAATTGCATCACACAAGAGAGCTACAAAGAATCCAGAGAAAAAGATCGACTATTTGGATTCACCACAATAGGACCACACCGTGATGATCTGATTTTTTCTTTAGATAAAGAAAAGGCAAAACTTTTCTCAAGTGAGGGGGAAAAAAGGCTCCTTGTGATTGCTTTAAAGCTTGCTTCTTATAAAATGATGGGTGCAATCATCTTTGCAATGGATGATTATCTTTCTTTCCTTGATGAAAACAAACAAAAACACTTAATGAATCGACTAAAGATGCTCCCTCAGGTTTTTCTAACAGCACCTTCAAACACTACTCACCCTTCTGTATACTCTATTTCTATCCTAAGTCACTCATCTCTTTCATAAAGGCAATTTCAATCTCTAGCTCTTTATTATCAGAAAATTTCCCAGTTTTATGGACATTTTTGTATTCATCTACAATAGAATTTGCGATACATTTCCCTAATTGCACACCCTCCTGGTCAAAGGAGTTAATCCCCCAAATAAAACCTTGAAAGACAGCTACCGCTTCGTAATAGGCAAGCAATGCCCCCATAGCATACGCTGATAAAGAATTAGTAATAAGCATCCGACTCGGCCGATTGCCTGGAAAAACCTGATTATGGTTTGTTGATCCTTTACCTCGAGCAAGTGAGATACATTGCGCAAATAAATTAGCTAAAAGCTTCTCTTGGTTCAAACTCCCTTCAATTCTTTCATCCCCTCGCCTTTGTGGATGCAAAAATCCAATATACTCCATCGGAACACAAATAGTCCCTTGATGTATTGCTTGAAAGTAAGAATGTTGCCCTTCTGTCCCGCAGGTACCAAAAATAATAGGGCATGTCCCATAGTCGATAAAAGCTCCCCCATCTTGCTCCACCCTCTTTCCGTTGGACTCCATATATAACTGCTGAATATGCCCTGCCCATAAATCTAGTGAGCTTGAATATGGCAAAATACAAAGAGTTTCCATTCCGAGAAAATTTCGATTCCAGATCCCAAGCATTGCTCCCATTAAAGGCATATTTTTCATCATATCCTTTTCATGTAGAGCATGAAAATCCATATCACTGCACCCTTTTAAAAACTCTTTCCACACATTTATTCCACAGATAAATCCAATAGGAACGGCCCCAACCATCGAGGAAACAGAGTATCTCCCCCCAATAAAATCCCAAATGTAAAAAATATTTCTATATAAAAGTGGGTTGTCCATGGGACTGCCCTTCCCTGTAACCATCACAAAATGCTCTTTTGGATCAAGACCCTTAGCAAGGAAAGAGTTTTTTAACAGGATTTCTTGTGCCATGATCTCCATTGTTCCACCAGATTTAGAAATCACTGCAACAATTGTCTTAGATAGATCGATTTCATCTAATATGCTTCCAATTTTATCAGGGTCAATATTGGATGCAAAATGGAGCGTTCTATTTGATTTATGCAGCCCCTTTAACGCTTTAGAAATTGCCAAAGCACCTAAATAAGAGCCGCCGATACCACAAACAACCATGTGCCTATATTCTTTTGTATTCTCTAAAAAACTTTCAAGTTTCTTTAACTCGGCTAAAGATTCTTTATGCCCTTCTCTTGCCTCTTTAGAAGCATTGTTAGGAAGTTTTTCTGCTCTAATAACAGTATGACCCACCATTCTATCTTCTGACTTACAGCCTTTTACAAAGTTCATCACCTTCATATCCTGCATATTAGCCATCTTAGCAAAGACATTTGCCTCCTTTGCCATATTGCAGAGATTTTCCATCACTGCATCATCAACCCTTTCAGTTCCGTAGAGCATTTTCCAACCACAGGCAGAGAGCTTCCTATCAGCAATACGTTTTGAGGTTAACACCCCCAAAGCTGTAAGATCAACAGGCTTCTTTGATAATGCCTCTAACTGCTTAAACGATACATATTTTTTAAATGTTGACATAACCCCTTCCCTCTTTAACCTTAGTTATGGCATAAAAGGAAAGGGAATTGCAAGCTCTTTGTCCTTATCTTATCATTGATAAAGCTTCAGCATCTGACAGGATATTAAAAAACTTATCCCCTTGGATCTTTGCTATTTCTGGATCAAAGGCAGCTACTACCTTATCAAGATAGTTGTACCGAAGACCTATAAAAGGAATCCCTAAAGTATTACACCCTTCCTCCACTTGAGCTAAATCTTTGTGTTTATCATTGATAAATACAATTTTTTTAGGAGTAAAGTTCATCTGATTTAAAAACTCTACCAAAGCAGTACCTTTATGTGTTCCTGCTGTAAATAACACCCCATGTCTAAATATAATGCTCTGACTTGTAAGAAATAATAGATCATGCTTCATAGGGGCTGTAGTTGTAAAATCAATACCAATAGAATTTAATTGACTTACGGCACAATGCGAAAGGCTTAATCCACGAGTGGTAAAACCAATGCACATCATTCCCTCTTCTTGCTGAGATTTAATCATTTCACTGCTTCCTTTCTCTACCTCATGTATTTTAGATATATACTGAATGCTTGTCCACTCTGCAAGAGCTTTATCCAAAGCCTCTTGCGTATTCTTTGTTTCAGCAATCAATTGATTGAGCCTGTAGCAAAACCACTGATCTGTGCCAAGCATTTGGTCTAAAGTGACCAAAGTATTATCAATATCGTACAGAAACAAGACTCCTTCTTCCCTATATTTATCCATTTCCTTAATAGAACTTACTTCATATATGTCAGCAAATAATGTACTTGCTAATGCCATAATTAAAAACATCTTCTTCATATCCACCCTTTGTAAAAATTAACCAGGTAGAAAATATCATATCTATCTCTTTCTGAATAGGAAAAGTTCTTTTCTCAAGAAAAATTTGACGTAAAAGGATCAATACGCTATAGTTTTGCTTCAACCTGATGCCCAGGTGGTGAAATTGGTAGACACGCTAGACTTAGGATCTAGTGCCTCACGGTGTGGAAGTTCGAGTCTTCTCCTGGGCAACATTCTTAAAAATTATGAAACCTAAAGATTTACCCTATTCTATCAAGAGTTTTTCTACTCGAGAACCTTCTTTTATTGATGGTGTTTTAACCATCCCTTCTTATTTTGAAGGACATACAAAGGATCTATTCCCCTCTTTAAATGAATTACTTAACAACGCTAAAAAAATTCATGTGGAAATATGCAGTGGTAATGGGGAGTGGATTACAGATAGAGCTCTTCAAAATCCAGAAATTCTATATATAGCCGTTGAAAAGAAATTTATGCGTGTTCGGAAAATCTGGTCAAAAATGAAAAATATGAAATTAGAAAATTTGCTGATTATTTCAGGGATGGGTGAGGATTTTTTTGACTATTATTTAGAAAAGAATTCAATAGAAGAAGTTTTTATTAATTTCCCCGATCCATGGCCAAAAGCTCGCCATGCAAAGCACCGCATTATAAAGGACGCCTTTCTACCTCCAATTCATCAGATTCTAAAAGAAGATGGGAAAATCACCATAACAACTGATAGCATTGAGTATAGCCAAGAAATCATTGAAGTCTTTGGAAAAACCTCTGCCTTTGAAAACATCTATCCAGAAAACGGATTTGCAGTGTTAGACGAGCAATATGGTGGCTCCTATTTTAGAAGATTATGGGCAGATCTTGGAAAAGTGAACCGATTAATGACATTTAAAAGATTAGGTCCTCTATGCGCATTGCAGAAAGCTTAAGTGCCTATGAGCAGTCTCCTGATTCCTATGATTGTATAAACATTGTTGTTGATGGATCTCCTACCTCTGATTTAGAATTCAAAGGTTTAGAAGAGAAGCTTAAATTAGAAGTCCCTCTATGTTTTGAAATTTTTTTAGATATTCATACCGAGACATTTTCATTTTTTAGTGAATTTGAATATGCCATTCGAAAACGTGCATTAGAAGTTCTGTTGGAAAAAATTGCCACACTTCCAGAGAATCGTATTTCTCATATCATATTATATCGCGGGCCCATAGATTTTTCTAATCATATAAAACAACATAAGAAAACATCACAAGAGTATGATTCTTGGAAAGAAGAACTTCCTGAAAATACCATCGAAGAAGAGCATCTCTTAAACCTCTACTCAAGCCATCTACTCTCTATTTTCTTTCATTCAATTGCCTCCATTCTACCTGATCACATCAAAGGAACTCTTCTGTTTTCGCTACCAGCATCGCTTGAATGTGGAAAAGTAATAGAACTTATTTCAGAAGAGAGTTTCTCACATCTTGAAGTTGGAATTAAATATCCAAAATTTTTTTTAGAAGGAATATGTTGGGGAATGGGCAGTGCTACTCACACCCTCTCTTTTTTTGCTGCGCAGTCTCCATTTACTGAGGTTGATGTAAAGACAGCCGTTGTACTCCCTTTCTTGGGCCTTTGTAATTACAAAGAATTTGAAGAGATGTGCACATCATTAGTCTTGAAGAAGGTCCCCTTCAAAATTATCGAAGAAAATCTCATGAATGAAAAATGGTTTGGGATCGATACCATCTTTTACGATCCTATTACAATTTCTTTCGATGGAAAGCGTATGTTAGATGGATTTATTGCTGCCGGCGGTGTGATAGAGGAATTTAGCACCGACAAAAAAAATAGTTGTAAAATATCAACAATTATTGTATGATAATGCATTCTTTTTCGGGGTATAGCGCAGCTTGGCTAGCGCATCTGGTTTGGGACCAGAGGGTCGGGGGTTCGAATCCCTCTACCCCGACTCTTTAATTTATTTATTTTTTCCAAAGAACTCTATTGTATTAATTCACCCTTAAGTGTATTCTTTTTTCATGATAAAAAACTCTCTACAATCTAATAATGTTTGCTCTTATATTTGTATCACTACAATTATGGACAAAAAACTAAAAATACAATCGCTTGTAGAAATATAAAGCATAACTTTCTATAGTAGGTAACATGGATAATAAAAAAAAGACGTTAACCCTTTTTTCCATTGTAATGATAAATATCATTGCAGTAGATAGTATCCGGAGCCTTCCACTTTCTGCTCAATATGGGTTTTCATTAATTTTTTATTATCTTATTGGCGGTTTATGCTTTTTAATACCTAGTGCCCTTGTTTCAGCAGAATTAGGCACTGCCTGGCCAGAAACAGGCGGATTATATGTGTGGGTGAAAGCCGCATTTGGCAAAAGTGTTGGAAGTGTGATTATTTGGTTAAATTGGATTTTTAACCTTGCCTGGTATCCAACCGTTATGGGTGTAACAGCAGGGGTTTCTGCATATCTTATTGACCCAGCCTTAGCAGAAAATAAGTTCTATATCATCTCTGTTATCCTTTCCCTATTTTGGATAGCTACAATACTAAACTGTTATGGTATGAAGATTTCTGCGTGGGTAAGCATTGTTGGGGCAACTTTAGGAACTTTGCTTCCAATGTTTTTTATCATCGTATTATCCATTTTCTTTTATTTAAACGGCAACCCTCTTGCTATCGAAATGTCATGGTCGGCTATACTTCCAACTGATTGCTGTTTTGATAAACTTGGGTACTTCAGCTCTATTTTATTTGGTCTCCTTGGTCTTGAAATGGTGGCAACTCACGCCGGAGAGATGGTCGATGTAAAAAGGGATTACCCAAGAGCTCTTTTTATCTCAGTAATCATCATTTTATCCTCAACAGTCCTAGCGTCACTTGCAATCGCTGTTGTAGTTCCAAACAATGAATTAAACCTTGTCGTAGGAGTTCTACAAGCTTTTCAAATTTATTTTGATTATTTTAACATCCCTTATTTTATTTATATCGTCTCCGGAGCAATTGTAATTGGTGCTTTAAGTGGAGTAAGTGCTTGGATCATAGGACCTACTAAAGGTATTATGGTAGCATCTAAAGATGGCACCCTCCCTAAATATCTCACCATGCAAAACTCCCATGGTGTTCCTGTTCATGCATTACTTACTCAAGGTGTGATTGTTACAATTCTATCTCTCTTCTACTTATATATGCCTTCAGTAAATAGTACCTTCATCTTTCTCTCCATCATCACTTCCCAATTTGCAATGATTGTCTACATTACCCTTTTTGCGGCAAGTATCGTCCTCCATTATAAGAAAAAAGATGTGAAAAGAACCTTCAAAATCCCGGGTGGCAATATTGGTATATGGACTACTGCATGCCTTGGGATTACCATATCCTCTCTTGCTTTTATCGTAGGGTTTATTCCACCTAAGGAAGTTCTTATAACTAACATTTTCTTTTATGAGTTTATGCTTATAGGGGTTATGATTCTATTAAGCATCCTTCCCCTCTTGTTTGTGAAATTCTCATCAAAAGACTTGTGAAGTATTGCTATAGAAGTAGTATTGATAGTTGAGAAGGGGTGAAAAGATATGAAAGCTACAGATACTGTGTTAGTTACTGCAACATTTTACCCAAATTCAGGGGATGAAAAAACTTTCGTCCAGATATGGGAGAGTAATATTAAACCTATTGCATTAAGACATGGTGCTAATTGGGCTGGTATTTATCATAATGAAGAAACAGAGGAGTTTCTTTTTAGCACTCATTGGACTACTAAGAAAGAAGCAGACAAATTTCTGAAAGATAAAGAGTATTTAAAAGCTCTAATAGATCTAAATGCACTTTCCTCAATTCCCCCAAGTAGAGCAACCTATGATTTTCTTAGGGAAGCTGCTTAGTGTAAACTAATGGTATTAAAGTCCCCACAAGAATTAAAGCAATACCGAGAATAAATAAAAATCCATGGATAGTCCCTGGATGAAGTATATAATCAATAATTGCTGAAAAAACTACTGATAAATAAATAAACGGAGATAAAGCATCAGGTCTTGCAAAAGTAAAAGCTACCCCTCGTAATACTTGATTCATTGCCGATCCAATCCCTATAAAGAGAATTATTAATCCTTTGTAAAGCATTGTATGATCGGATGTGATAAGAAACTCCTTATGAAATCCACCAATGCCTAAAAAGCAAAGGAGCAAAATTCCTGTTAAAACTGATGCATTGAAAAAGAACAAGAACACATTATTCATTAAAGTATCAGTCTCTTTATGCATACCATTCAAGACTTGAGAGATAGAGAGAGAAAATCCTGAAATAAAACCAAAAATAATAAATGGATCAAATACATCATTGGTTGGCTTTAGGACAAGTAAGACACCCGCAAAAGAGACAAATAAGCTAAACCAAACAACTGCGCTTGTTTTTTGTCGAAACAAGATATAGGTGATAATAGGCACAAACATAGGCGCGGTATTCCAAAGCATAACACCGTTAGTTAGGGAGCCTTTAGTAAAATAATAAAGCAAACTTAGCTGTGAAATGACCACTGCCAAAGATCTTATGGCATGTTTTCCTGTATCTTTAAAGCTAATCTCTTTTAATAGAGATCTTTTAAGAAGTGAGAAAAGTGAGACAAAAACCAGAGGAACAAAAAATCTAAGAAATAAGATCCATGGCAGATAGATATGTTCCACTCCAATTTTTACAAATAGTGCAAATAAGGTAGAAAAAAATGAAGAGAGCACCATATATAATGCTCCCTTCTCATACCGTTTAAGTTGAAGTTTTCTAAACATACCCTCTACTTAAACTATCATAGGCAAACTGTCAAAGCTTATTCTTCAAATGAAAAAGTACAAGCATCCAACAAATCTTCAAGTGCCTTAGGAGCTCTCTGTATAAGTATTAATAGCTCCCTTGCTTGATTTGAATGTCTGATTAATCCATCAAATTCTGAGATATTTAAACCATCTATTGGAGTAAAAATTTTCTTACGAGCACAACTAGAAGCAAATTTTAATTTTTCCTCTTTTTCCTCTTGCTCGATGTCGCCTACAAAGAGCAATTCATCTTCATATTCAGCAGTCATATTAATGATAGAAGCATATACCAATATTCTACGAGCTAATGTCTCTAATATTTTGAGTTTCGATTTTTGATCATCGGAAAGACGGTCTGACTTAATTGTGAATTCATTTCCTTGGAAAAAGAATTCCAATTTAGTCAATATTACCTTATCATCTGATAGATCACTGGTTTTTGTAGATGTTGCAGGTAATGTGACTGCTCTACCTCTTGAAGCTTTGCCACCTCCTCCATCTGAAGTGGTGGGAGTAGATTTTGATCGTCTCGACTCTTCTGCGGTAACTCGACCAGTAAGCGGTTCATTTGGACGCTGGTTATTTGAGTTAGGTCTATAGTTTAAAAAAGATTCTCCTGTTTTTTTATAGCTACCTGGTAAAAAATCATTCAATTTATTTGCTGTTGAAGCTTCTTGTTGTTGGACTTTAAAGGTTGTTCTTTCCATAATTGTATCCTTTTGATTAAAAAAGGCTACAGTATATTCCAGAACCTTCATTTTTTTCAATGAAAATTCTCTTAGAGCTCTTTTGATTCTGACTCAGATGTTACAACACTCTTCCTAGAATATTTTTTATAGGCAGTTTTTGTAGATTTGCATCCATTAGTATACCTTAAATTCACGACATTCCAATCGATATACTCAAAGCAAAGGTCTACATAGCTGTCTTTATTGAGGGCAAACTGACTAATGTATGCATGCTCCCAAAGATCAACCACCACAACTGGAACCCATCCTGATAAAAAGCCCTTCTCATGTTCTTGAATCCAAGATAATTTCAATTCCCCATTATTTATGTCCCCAAATAAAATCACCCAGCCTATTCCCCGAGTTTTGGCATAACTTTTTACTTCCAAGATAAAATTTTCTACAGAGCCATATTGCTCAATAATTTTATTAAGGATTCTTACCTTTAACTTGCCATCTCCTTTACCCCCAAGCTGCCCAAAATACAACTCATGAAGCCTCATTCCATCATACTCAAATCCATATTGCTTCCTAAGAGACTGCTTCATAAAAGGATCAGAACTTTTATTGCTACTTTCGTCTATGAAATTCACCTGCTGTACATACCCTTCATAGAGCTTTATATGAATATCAAGAAGCTGTGGATTGAGTTTTGGCATCTTTTCCTTCAAGTAGGAAAAATCTATTGGTGTTATTTGCTCAGCAATACAAAATAGAAATACGAAACAACTTAAGAATACCTTATTCATAGAGCCCTTATTTTTTTTAAAGAAGTATACATTAAAACTTCAATTCAAGCATACTACAAAATATGTTAAATGCTTTTGACCTCTTCTTTTTTCAAAACACTCCCCATTTTCATCTCTTTTTTTTAAAGATCCTAACTCTTTGCGCTGATCCTAAAATCATGCTTCTATTTTTTGGTCTATTGTCCTTTGTTCTCTTGTTAAAGGATAAAATTTCAGGGGTTTTATCCAAACCTTTCTACTTTTTTGTCCTAACAAATCTTGTTATGCTCTGCTGTGGAATTCTTAAAATCCTATGTGGGAGAGCTAGGCCGCTCTTAATGGATGAAAATATTGTGGGATTTACTTTTTTTACGGTTAAACATGCCTTTTTATCTTTTCCCTCTAGCCATGCAGCAATTGCGGCAGCTTTTGCCCATACTTTGCACAATCTATTTGGATTTAGTCGCTTAATCTTTTTCTATCCAATTGTAATCATGGTCACAAGACTCTCTTTAAGAGAGCATTTTGCAACAGATGTTTTTGCTGGATTTGCTATTGGAATTTTTATTTCGACCCTACTTTCCAGTATTTCTCACAAAAAATATTATTTGCATAAAAAAAACTAAGAGGCTCATCACCTCTTAGTCTGTCACAAAAGCTTAAGCCTTAGCTTATTTTTTTGCTTTTCTTCTAACTACTCTTTTTTTTGCACTAGCTGATTTTTTAGGAGCTGCTTTTGCCTTAGTAGTTGCTTTTCGTGTTGTTCTTTTTGCTACTTTTCTTTTTGGAGCAGCTTTTTTCACAGCTGTCTTTCTTTTTGGAGCTGCTTTTTTAACTGAAGCTTTTTTAACAGTAGCTTTTTTAACAGTAGCTTTTTTAACTGTAGTTTTTTTAACAGTAGCTTTTTTAGCAGTAGTTTTTTTAGCTACTACTTTTCTTTTTGCAGCTACTTTTCTTTTTGCAGCTACTTTTTTTACTGATTCGTCTTTAGCTACTGATTGCTCTGCTACAGGCTTCTTAGCAGCAGGCTTTCTTTTTGCAGCAGGCTTTCTTTTTGCTACTGCTTTTCTTTTTGCTTCCATATTTTCTCCTTCATGTCTGAAATTAATTGCAGTTAATGAGAAAGTAAAACAGATATCTGAAATCACTATCCTTTTCTTTCTTATTTGTGAATATAGTTAATTATAAATTTAAATACAAAAAAACATTTAAACACTAAATTAACGACTCAAAAAATAAATTCATTTTATCACTGAAACAACTCTGTGAAGGCATTTTTTGATTTGGATTAAAACGGAAGTATTTTAAAAGTTTTTTTCACATCATTTGGTTTTTTCATTTTTTGCATCTTTTTTTTAGAGATTTAAAGTCTAATAATCAACAAGTTACAAAACTTGTTAAGGGTGAGTTGGTTGGCAGGTGCTATACAATGTGTTCTTAATGAGGTAGTTATATTGAATTTTTCTTGTTTTTTTTCACTATCTGGAAAAAAAATTTTTACAAAAAAACGAGTTAGAAATAAAAAACATTCCTTTTTTCAAAATTTTACATTTCTTTACGAAATATTATTGAATTAAAGTAAAAAAAATGACCTGAAAATTCAATCTTCAGGTCATTTTTTACTACGACTAGGCAACTTTTCTATAAGAAGAAGCTTTTGTTTTTTTCTTCTTGAGCAACACAATTTTTTTAGATATTGTTTTCTTCTTATTAGTAGCTTTTCTCTTCGGGCTAGCTACTTTTTTCACTGTAGTATTACTGTATGAAGAAGTATTTTTGTAGCTACCAAATAACCACATAAAACATTTTTTTGCAAAATTTTTAATTCCTCTTGTTATGCTAAATTTTTTACCAGTTTTTTTAGCACTTAGTTTAGCGTATCTTTTTTTTCCGTTCATTATTTTCTCCTAATTTGACTTATATAAGCTCGAAAAGTGTTATTGTCTTTTCTTCTACCTATTAACTATGAATATAAGTGGTTTAAAAGCTAGTAAATGATGTTTTTCTTTTATCTTATTTAACAACAACATATTACAATTGAATCAAAGGCCTTTTAAAATAATAAAAATTAGCATCAAATTGTGCAAAAATAGCAAAACACTTGATGGATAAAGGTTTGTGAATATATACTAAAACAACTGAAAAATTGAAATTGCTATCAATTAAAAAGCACTGTATGAAACAATAAAAACCTATATACCAATAAGGAACCCTCATGGAATTATCAGATGCGCCAAAAAAAGGTGAAAAGAGAGTAATCTCAGTATTTATTCTTGTTATGTTAAATGTTGCCATCATGGCATCCTTACGTAATTTGCCCCTTGTGGCAACTTATGGATTCTCAGCACTTTTTTTATTCATTGTTGTTGGGGTTTTTTTTCTACTCCCTTGTGCGCTTGTCTCTGCTGAACTTGCTACTGGCTGGCCTAAATCAGGGGGGATTTACATTTGGGTTCGAGAAGCTTTTGGAGATAATTGGGGGTTTTTTGCGATTTGGCTACAGTGGATTCATAGTGTTGCTTGGTATCCAGCGATCCTATCTTTTGTAGCAACAACGATGGCCTATGTTTTTTATCCACCGTTTGCAACTAATGCCTATTATGTATTAGGAGTTGTCCTAGTAAGTTTCTGGGGGATGACCATCCTTAATTTTTATGGTATTAAAGTATCGGCATGGTTTTCTACATTAGGGGTGATTGCAGGGACTATTGTTCCAGGTGTTTTTCTTATTTTTTTAGCAACTTTGTGGGTAAGTACAGGAAATCCCTCTCAAATAGGGTTTTCGTGGGAAGAATTTATCCCTAATTTTTCAAAATTACAAAATTTTGTCTTTTTAGGTGGTCTATTTCTTGCTTTTGCAGGACTTGAAGTCTCCTCTGGTTATGCAAGTGAAGTAAAAAATCCGCAAAAGAATTATCCTAAAGGGATTATCTATGCAGCACTTATCACTTTCTTTCTTTTTATGTTAGGTTCTTTAGCAATTGCTGTTGTTATCCCTAAAGATCAGGTGAACTTAGTAGCTGGATTGATGGAAGCACTACAAATTTTTCTAAACAACTACCACCTTACCTTCCTTCTACCCCTTTTAGGAATTCTTTTAGTTGTTGGAGCAATTGGAGAGGTTAATGCTTGGATTATTGGGCCAGTAAAAGCTTTATATACTACTACAGAACATGGGAATCTACCTCCCTACTTTCAAGTGGTTAATAAAAACAATGTCCCTATAAATATTCTTTTCTTTCAAGGGATTATTGTAACTATTGTCTCTTTTGTATTTATTTTCATGCCAAATTTAAGTAGTGCCTACTGGATTTTAACAGCTCTAAGCACTCAATTGTACCTCATCATGTATATCCTGATGTTTCTAGCAGCTATTAAGCTTAGATACTCTCACCCTAAGGTTCCAAGGGCCTATAAGATCCCTCACCCTCATAAAGGAATCTGGATTGTATCTATTTTTGGAATTTTAGCTTGTATTTTTGGATTCTTACTAGTATTTATCCCGCCATCTCAAATTGAGATAGGGAGCCCAATTATTTATGAAGCATTCCTTATTATTGGTCTTATAGTAATGTGTGGAATCCCTTTGATCATTCACTCTTATAAAAAACCTAGCTGGAAAGTTTTAGATTCTATTCGTGACTAGCTAAAAGCAACCAGAAATGCACTCCATGGATCATAGCCCCTTCATCGGGGTTCATTTTTGGTGTATGTAGATCATAAGCATGACTCCCCATTACCCCTAAAAACCATAAAGATCCAGGTTTTTTCTGAAGATAGTACGAAAAATCCTCCCCTCCAAAGGAAAAAGGCATAACAGATACAAGAGTTCCTTGTTTTTCTAATAAGCTTTTTACCTTTTTTACAGAATCGGGAGAATTTTTTAGCATTGGATACCCTTGGATATAAGAAAACATAGATATGGTGCAATCCTCATAGCTTTTTACAATTCCCTCGATCTTCTTTGTGAATAGGAAGCGAAATTTTTCTGCCCTCTCATCACTTAAGTAATGCCTAAACACAAAACAACATTTTCCTGATGCTGGTCGTATATTTGAAATATTTCCAGCCTGAATGATGCTAGGGACTAAAATAGCATCCTCATAGGAGTGTAAGAACCTTTCTAAAGACCCTCTTGCCGCATTTTGCATCTCTAATAGTACATCAATAGCATTTGTCCCAAGCCCTGGTCTTGCCACATGGCCCCCTGTGGTCTTTATCTCTATATGAAATTGATTGGTATTAGCCATCATAGATCCAGGACGTGATAGAAACTCCCCTATTTTTGCTGTTGGGAGGATGTGCATTGCATATACCTCATCGACATCATCTAAAACACCTTCATTAACAAGCATTTCACCGCCACTGATCCCATTGACTTTTCTCTCCTCAGATCTTTGCCATACAAACCGAAGATTATGCTTACTTTCTATTGTTTGCAGAGAAATTGCCTTTAAAGCCCCTAAAAGCATCGATGCGTGCATATCATGACCACAGGCATGCATTTTTCCTGGATGGGTGGAGGAAAATTCTAATCCTGTTTCCTCTGTTATGGGCAAAGCATCAATATCTGCCCGAAATAACAATCTTTTTAAAGACGTATTAGTTAAAAGATCAACTACAAGGCCACCTTTTCTCTCAACTAATGAAATATTTAGAGGGCTCTTTTCGATAATGCCTTCTATCTCCCGTTTTATATAGGCGATAGTTTTTTCCTCTTCAAAGGCAAGTTCAGGTATTTTATGTAAATCCCTCCTTATATCTATGATATATTGCTCAATTTCACTATCAATGATACTGTTCTTCATTTTTCAACCCCTTAATTGATTTGCAATCCCCTTACACCCATCAAAAACCTTGCTGCAGGTGGCATCTTGGTTCATATAGGCGGGGGTGGTATAGATGTTATTCTTTTTATCGAAGACAAATTCTTCTGAATTTGCTTTAAGAGGATGGTGGTTTGCTTTTTTTAACCTATCATCATAAACTGTAGTATTTCCTAAGGTTAAAGTAAGCCCATGTCCTTTGAGTGCAATTGCAAGGATTGTTGGTGCAATACAAACCGCTACTATGGCTTTTTTTTCAGCATGAAAGGTTTGTATTAGTTTTTCAATCTGTGGATGTAAAGATCCTCTATCCCCTTTCTTTGCTATATCGCTAAAAGAGGTGACAACACCAAACCCTCCAGGGAACCACAACACATCGAACTTACTAGGATCTAGCTGTTCTATTGGTTTAATATTTCCATGGGTGATTCTAGATGATTCTGATAGCATATTTCTTGATTGGTCTATGGGTTTTGAATCCAAGCCTATTTTTACAATTGCTTGATTTTCATCTAAAGAAAATCCCTCCCAAGAGAAACCTACCTGCTCGATTGCAAGGATGGAGCACACTGATTCTTGGACTTCAGAGCCATCAAATCCTCCGCATCCTGATAAAATAATTGCTACTTTCTTAGACATTGGACATACCCCACAGTATTTCCCCAAGGGAATTTTACATTTACTTTTTTTAACACTTTAAAACGTGAATCATAATCGCTTAAAGGATAGGAGATTGTGATAATCTTGGTCTTGCCCCGGATTTTCTCTACAAATGTTAAAATTTCATTTTCGGTCATCATCGTACCATAGAGATAGATAAGATCGATAGAGGAAAGGTCCTTGTTTAAGAAGTTTCCTAGGACGAAATGGACATTTGGGAAGAGCTTTTGACCTTTTTCTACAAATGTCTGCATCTGTTCGAAAGCAAATACTTTGCACTGATACTTCATCTGGACAAAATAGCAAAGTCTTCCCCTCCCAGCTCCTAGATCAGCAAAATACTGATATTTTTTTAACCCCCCTGCAGCTTCGATAAGAGCATCTATTGCTTTCAAAGGGGTCTCGCCATACTGATAAGGGTTTTCCAGCCCTTTTTTTTGCAGATATTTCCTTACATGACGATAGGGGTTTATAAAGAGATAGGAGAGTCTTAATTTAAGATCTGCCTTAATCATAAAAGGGTAAATACTGTGCACAGTGGATTTTCCTTAAAGGAAGCTTTTTTTGGTCTGTTCGAAATCTAAAGTCAAGGTTTTTACAAAGCAGTCACTTTTATCATTAAATTGAATAGGTCCTGGTGCCTCATAGATATCTGAAGTTTTCCACTGATCTCTTTTTTTAGAGAACTCTTTGAAAGGCCTCCCTTTTAAATCGACAAGGGCTTTTGCAATGACAAGTTTTTTCTCCCCATTTCTTTCTTCTTCATGCATCATGGTATGAATAGGAATTGCAATACCGCTCCATTCCACTAACGGTCCGTTTAACCCTTTAATGGATGCCATATAGCCGCTTTTACGATCTCTAACAAGTAGAGAGGCTATTAAGCCAAGGTTGTAGCAATAGGTGGCATCAAAATTTGATGGTAAAGCACACCTTCCATCATACCCATAAAAAATAGGGACTACCTTGAACTGCACTTTTTCATGATTTTTCACCCTTTGCTGAACCATTTCAGCCATTAGCTGATCGGTAGCAATTTGTGATAGTTGCATATTTCCATGAGGATCTAAATCATTGGAAAATTGCTTTTGGATATGGGATGGAAATGAATCAAAGAGCTCTTTGGCCTCCCCTTTTAGCTGATCGAATTTTTTTCCATCTCTTTTAAGAGAATTACACTGCTCAATCATCTCTTTCATATCTGAGCACGCTTCAATTAAACCTTCTGGAATTAAAGCAACTCCGTAATTCATCCCCTTTTCAGCTCTTTCTACAACTGTTTGTGCGCACTCATCAATAATTTTTTTAAAAGTAATCTTTTTCTGGAAAATTTCTTCGCTTATGAACGCTAAATTTGGTTTAGTTTTTAAAGCGCACTCTAAAGTTACATGAGATGCAGCCCTTCCCATTAGTTTGACAAAGAACCAATATTTTTTTGCTGACATTGCATCTCGGCATAAATTTCCAATCATGTTGCTATAGGTTTTAGTTGCTGTATCAAAGCCGAAGGAGGTCTCTATATCTGTACTTTTTAAATCGCCATCAATTGTTTTAGGGATGCCGATGACGGTGCACCGGGCATTTTCTTTTTCGAAATATTTTGATAAATGATATGCGTTGGTATTTGTATCATCTCCGCCGACAAAAACAAGTCCCTGTAGACGATTCTCTTTGACTACTTGCAAAGCTTTTTCCATTTGAGCTGAAGATTCAATCTTTGTGCGGCCTGTTGCAAGAAGGGTAAACCCTCCTTGATTTTTGATGTGGGATATTTGTTCCTCATTGATTTCCATCCATTGATTGTCTAAAAAGCCTTTTGCGCCATTTGAGAAACCAATGAGTGAGCTGTCTGGATGAATATCCTTTAATCCCTTATAAAGGCCCCATAAAACGTTTAAACCACCAGGGGCTGGACCGCCGGAGAACATTACTCCTACTCTTAGAGGCGGACTGTGCTGAGTTTCGTGCACAAGGAGCTTGATATAAGTATTTTCATCTTTCCAATATGCATTTCTAACATCCTTTAGTAGAGGGAAGACCTCTACATGATAGTTGAGTCGTTCGTTTTCTAAAGGGGATTTGTTCAAATGATTTTCTCCAATCTTTGGTTAGATGAACTGACAATGGTAGCGATGCCGGTTTTTATTGACAACCTCTTTTAAGCTAATGCAATTGAAATTGTGCATTTCAAATTACAATCGGCCAGATAATCGCTTGCTATTCTATATTTTCAAGTAGTTTTGTCATTTGTTCTAAGGATGGCAATTCTTTCTCAAGTTCTTTAGGAAGTTTTTTAACCAAATGATAAGAGGCTATATTAATCGGCTTATTCGCATCTTTTAACGCATACTCTACTATCGTTTGATTTTTACTTTTGCATAATATTATCCCAATAGAAGGATTTTCACCCTCTATCTTTACCTTGTCATCTAATACTGCTAGATAAAATTGCATTTTTCCAACATGCTCAGGAATGAACTCCGCTACCTTTAATTCAACTGCAATAAGAGATTTCAATCGTCTGTGATAAAAAAGAAGATCTATAAAGAACTCTTGCCCTTCAATTTCAATACGGTATTGAGAGCCTAAAAATGCTAGGGAAGTGCCAACTTCACGTAAAAAAGCCTCTATGTTTTTAACAATAGCTCTTTCAAGTTCATGTTCGCTGTGTTCATTTGCTAACCCTAAGAAATCCAAAACGTATTCATCTTTAGCAATTAAAAGAGCCTCTGGATGCATATTTACTGGTAGATTTTCTTTAAAGTTGGATTGAGCAAGCATCGTTCTTTCAAAAGTGCCGCTCTCAATGTGATTCAGTAATATCCTGTAGGACCAACCATTTTTTTTAGACATTTTCATGTAAAATTCTTTTTGAACGTCATCTTTACATTTCGATAGTATGGCTACATTATGAGACCAGCTAATTTGTGCAGACAGTGTCTGCAATTTTTCATTTTTTTTATATGAAAAATATAACTCTTTCATTGTGTATAAGTTACGATTAGAAAAACCTCTCATTCCTGGAAAGGCTTTTTGCAAGTCTTCGGCAAGCTTACTAACGATAGCTTCTCCCCATTTACCAGATTCCTGCTGTTGATAAATTGTTTTACCTATGTCTCTGTAGACTTCTATAAGTTCTCTATTTACAGCTCCCATAGCTCTAGCTTGGGCTGCCTTTATTTTGGTTCTCAACTCTACTAGGATATCTTTGTATTCTTGTGGGCTATTAGAAGGTGAGTTTTTAATCTCAGACATCTTGTAACCTTCCTACTTCATTCTCAAAAAGAAGCTTGATGCCCTCACATAGCAAGGCTGATTTATCTATTTTTTTTCGGTGACTAAGCCTTTTAATAAAAAGCTCATTTAATAGTGTCTCTTCTTCGGTCATGTAAACAGTAGTTTTGGCTTTTTTTTGAGTCAGCAGTTTTTCCATATTTTTACTTTTTGTCCCGTTTAGGGGAAGCGCTACTTCCAGCTAAAATTCCGCCATCTACGTTAAGTTCTATTCCAGTAATGTATTTTGCTTGATCTGTTGATAAAAATAGAGCAGCGTGTGCTACATCTTCAGCAGATCCAAGCTTGCCCATGGGAATATCTTTAGAAAATTGAGCTAATCTTTCTTCCCTTTCTATTCCAGAACCAAGCATTGGTTCCCACATAGGTGTTAAAATAGCGGCAGGATGTATAGAATTACAGCGGATTTCATAACCTTGCTCGCAACAGTAAAGAGCAACACTTTTTGTATGATTGCGAACCGAGGCTTTGGAAGAGGCGTATGCAGCAGCGTGAGGAATGCCAACAATGCCAGATCGAGAGGAAATGTTAACAATTGAGCCTTTTGCATGTTTCATAGCCTTAATAGCCTTTTTACAACCAAGAAAAACACCATCGGAATTTACTGCATGAACTTTTCTCCAGCTATCTAATGAAGCATTTTCTGGGTCTTGTAATCCAAATCCCTCCTGAAAGCCTGTAATGCCTGCGTTATTCACTAGAATATCTAAATGTTTTTTTTGTTTAATAATTTCTAAAATTACCCCATCCCAATCACTTTCACTTTGGACATCTAAATGCAAATATTGGGCACAGGCACCAATTTCATTTGCTAATTTCTTTCCTAAATCATCATTGATATCGGAAACAAAAACAAAAGCACCTTCTTTAGCAAAAACTTCCGCGCATGCTCGTCCAATTCCTTGAGCCGCTCCAGTAATGAGAGCTATTTTACCCGCTAATCTATTTGTCATATTAACACTCTCCTATTTTATTTTATCTTAACACATTAGAGTTGGGTCTGTCTATTTAAAATAAAATAGTTGGCTTATTTAATTTATCCATTTTATCTAACAAATTACGGTGTTTGTCTTGATTGCTTTTTTAAAGGATTTTCCTAGAAAAAGTGCAATCATTAGCCAAATTGCAAGAAGAGGAAAGCATATAGCCCCGCTTAAAGCTAGATAATGGGACTTGCCCGCAAGAGACCCAAAGGCACTTTGAAGTGGTGACAGAGACATGTTAAACACAGATCCAGCTTGTTTTGATGTTCTGGATCCAAAAGTTTCAATCCAGGCACCAGCTTTAAATTTCACATCTTTGGTAGTTGGGATGTAGAGCTGTTTGAGAGCAGGGCCGTTTAGCGCATAGTTGATGGCCTTTGATCCCACCATTAAACTAAAGAGGAAGGATAGGGAATTAACGTTTAGGAATCCAAAAAGAGCACACCCCACAATTATTGGCATAGCAGCAAGGGCTGCCCCTACTCCAAGATATCTTGTGATGTTGCTTATCCCAAGAAGGAGGCAAAATAAGGATACGATATTTACTGACGATGCATAGATACTTAAGTAATTACTGAGGGCAACACCTGAATATACAGAGCTTGCTGCAAGTTTGAAGTTAAAATCGAAGATGGTAACTACTACCTCAAAGACAAAGTTTACTGCAAAGATCCCAAGCAGGTATCGGTTTTTCAAAAGAAGTTTGAGCCCTTCAAAAAAGGAAGCTTCATGGTTAATTTGTTTTGCAGCTTGATTTTTTTCTTGAAAGGAGGTGAGTAATTTTTTTGGTGTGGCTTTTAAAAAGGATCTAAAAACCGGGATGATAAGAAAGGTTAAAACACTTAAAATAACTAGAGATAAAGCGTCAGATGTTAGCCCTAGGCGATGAGGTAATCCACCAATTGTGTAGGGTAATAAAACCCCTCCCATTTGACCTAATGTTACAACAAGTGGAAATCCCCTTTTTGCAGATTCTGGAACAGTTGTATCTGTTGCAAAAGCCCAAAAAAGTGCGATCACTAAAGATCCAAAACTTTCGACAAAAAGATAAAATAGATACCCAAGAACTTTTGTTCCCATTAATAATGCAGCAGACCTCCCTGCTATTTCATCTAATGGTGCCCAAAAATTCCAAAGCAATATGGCAAAAATAAAAATAGCAATAGAATAAGCAAACGGGAGAATTATTAGCATTTTTTCTTTAGAATTTTTTTCTAAAAGTTTTGTGTAAAAAATCACTAATGGCAATAGGGAGAGAACGGAAATGGTCTTTGCAAAAGGAATTTGCAATCCCCCTACAAGGTGAATAAATACCGCATCTTTTAACGGACGTAATGTCCAATATATTCCAATGATGAGGGCAAACATTGCTCCCATTCTAAGGAATTTTTTAAATTCATCTGTTTCAAATTTTCCAAAATTAAATCGACACACTGATTGAAAAAATCGTAGTATAGCACTTTCTTTGTTCATTTTCATCTCCTTTTTGTGAATTTTTCAGCATAACATCATGGATAATTAATAGAATAATGGATATAATCGATATGGAAATCGAAAAAATCGATTTGAACAAGGAGAAAATCTATGACATTATTGAAGGGTGAAAATGTAGAGGACCTCCTATTGCAAAGGTTAGAAAGCTCGTTAAAAAATTTAAGAATAGCTGATTTAGAATTATTTATTACTGCAGCCTATTTGAAAAATTTAGGAAAGGCTGCAAAATTTCATCACTTAAGCCAAAGTGCCGCAAGCACAGCTATTCAAAGGGTGGAAGCTGCTTTTTCTACTGATCTTTGTACCCATGAAAAGAGACGCTTTTGCCTGACAAGAGAGGGAGAGGTTCTTTTTCCAAAACTTGAGGAATGGGTTAATCGGTTAAGAAATTTAGTGATCTTTAAAGAGGAAGTTCCAATACGCCTTGTTACCACACATGCTATTGCTCAAATTGCAGTTCCAGCTCTTCTTTCCACATCTAAAATAGAATTTACACACAAAAGACCAGATCAAGCCTATGCGGCAATCCTTCATGAAGAGGCAGATATTGCCCTTGTCTTAGATAATTCTTCCTGGAATGGGGTAATTGCTACCGAAATTGGAAGGGGCAGCTTTCAGCTTTATGCAAGAAATTCGCAAACTCCTATCAAACCTGTCCTTTTGCCAGAAGATCAAATGGAGGTTTTAGCCCTTAAACAATCTTGGCAGCAAATAATGGGATCCTCCCTTAGAGTAAAAGCGCAAATTCCCAGTTGGTCTTTAATTGCTAAAATCTGTGAAGATTCAGATGAGGTTGGCTTTTTACCTGATTTTCTAGCAAAAAAATGCAATTTATCCCCAGTGCTATGGCAAAGCTCCACTTCAGGCTATAGGATACTTGCTATTTATAAAAATAGAGAAGATTTGAAGGAGAGGTTTCATGCTTTAATATCAATTTTACAAAAGGTCTTTTAATCATTTTTGAAGTAAACTGTCAGAAAAAATTACTGAAGCACTAGTTCTCTCGAGCTTATTTGTGCCATTGAAAATTCTAAAGCCCATTCTGCCAGTTGGTGTAAATTATCTCTCACCGCTTGGTCCTTAATGCGTGGAGTCCATTCTTCTTGAGTAAGCGAATCACTAATAACAAACAAAGAGAGGGTCTGAACTTTTTTCTCTTTACCAATAGCGTATAGAGTTGCCGCTTCCATTTCAACTACACTACACCCTAATTTGCTAACACGCAAAACATCAGAAATGAGCAACTCCATCTTCAGCTAATGCTTTCTTACAAACAACAAAGTCAGCAATTTGATGTTGATTCATTAATTCCCCTTCGGCCAGCTTACTAACGATAGCTTTTTCCCATTTATCAGATTCCGCAGGTCATCAGATAGTTACCAAAAGTGCTTGTAAAATCCTTTAATCAAGTGTATAGTTATTGATTCGTTTACAGAAAAATAAGGATTAATTAATGTCTTTTCTCATAACAATGTTTGTAGTATTTTTTTTACAAACATATTTAGCTTGGCTTATTTATTCCCATCAGGGTAGAGCTAAACCTGATGATGAAAATTCCCCTGTGATCAAAAATTCTGCTGATGCTGCTACACAAAGATACCTCGATCTATTTTGTAAAAAAGAGAAAAAGTAGAAATATTTTTTTAATAATAGGTGGATTCAAGATAGTTAGGCTCATTTTTCTAAAACAACCCGATTTTAGTGGGTAAATGTAATTACGCAAGAGGTCTAATGAAGCCCTGATGAAATAATTAAACATTTTCCTCTGTGTCCTCAATTCTTATTTGCATATTATATAAGTTTGCATAAGCTCCACCCAAAGCGATAAGCTCTTTATGGGTGCCTTGTTCTTCAATCCCCTTATCAGTTAATACAAGAATTCTCTGGGCATTTCTAATTGTTGATAAGCGGTGCGCTATAACAATTGTTGTCCGATTCTTCATCAATCTTTCTAGCGAATTTTGCACAGCTTGTTCGCTTTCATTATCCAAGCTGCTTGTTGCCTCATCAAAAATAAGAATAGGGGGATCTTTTAGAAAAACACGGGCAATACTAAGCCTTTGTTTCTGCCCTCCAGAAAGCTTTACCCCCCGCTGTCCAACGTCTGTAGAATATCCATTTGACAGTCTCATAATAAAATCATGCGCATTAGCTTGTTTTGCTGCCGCAATAATCTCTTCTTCTGTGGCATCAGGCTTTCCATAGGAAATATTTTCCAAAACTGTTCCTGCAAAAAGATAAATATCCTGCTGGACAATTCCTATATTTTTCCTCAGCGATTTGAGGGTAAGTTTTTTAATATCCTTACCATCTACTAATATTTTTCCTTTGCTTGTCTCATAAAATCGTGGAATTAAAGAGCATAGAGAGGTCTTTCCTACCCCTGATGCCCCAACAAGGGCTACATATTCCCCAGCATGTATTTTTATAGATAGGTTGTTTAAGACATGGTCGTGCTCTTCTTTATATTTAAAGCTAACCCCTTGAAATTCCACCTCCCCTCTTACCTCCGTTAAATCTTGAGCATCTTTTACATCTTGAATCTCTGGCAAAACCTCTAAAACATCCATAAAACGGTTAAACCCGGTAATACCCTGCTGATATAATCTAATAAAATTGCCCAAACGTTGAATAGGTTCATATAACACAGCGATGTACATCAAAAAAGTGAGTAAATCAGCAAGATTCAACGACCCTTTTACGATACTTACAGCTCCGAAAATAACAATAGCAACCTTCATGAGTTGAGTTAAAGACATTAACCCGTTATATAAATACATTTCAGCTTTATAGCCTTTTTTTCTACTCTCGAGTAAATAATTATTTTTATAGGCGAATTTTTTCTTTTCAATTTCTTCGTTAGTAAATGATCTAACCACTCTAATCCCTGCAAGAGAATCCTCTACCCGGGCATTAATATTTCCGATATTCTCACTACTTTTCCTTAAAGCAACGTACATTTTCTTAGCAGTATAATATCCGTAAATGCACATACCTGAGACAAATATAAAGGCAATCAGAGCAAGTTTAATATTGATGCTAAACAAAATGATAAAGGCTCCGAAAAAATTTAAAATTGAAATCACTGCATCTTCTGGGCCGTGGTGATAAAGTTCTGTAAGATCGAATGTGTCGTGAGAGATGCGGGTCATGAGCTCTCCGGTTTTATGGTCATCATAAAATTTAAAGGAAAGTTTTTGATAATGGTCAAATAGCTCTTCTCTCATATCTCTTTCCATTAAAGCACCCATTACATGCCCTTTATAGTCGATGAATGCATAGCAACAAGCATAAATAGCAATTAGCCCAACCATTAAAGCCCCCATCATGTAAATTTGATGAAGTGCTTCAAGAGAGCCAACCTGCAAAAAATTCGTAGTGATGGTTCGAACACACAAAGGGATAGCAAGCATAACTGCAGATACAGTGATCGCGCAAAGCATATCTGCAGCAAAAAGGCCAAGGTAAGGTTTATAGTAGGAGAAAAATTTTTTAATGCGGGTTTTTTTTAGGCTCATAAATCTTTTTTTTCATTTTTATATGAGGGATGCCGTGTTCATCAAAAGGCCCTCCTTCAAGCGTATATTGATTTTTCTGATAGAATTTAACAGCTGTATCCCGTGCATGACAATAGATCGATTTGAACCCCTGTTTGACAGCATATTTTTCGCAAAAACGGATCAAAGAAGATCCAATTCCCTTTCCTTGGAATGAAGATTTCAATGCTACTCTTTGCATTTTCATTTCATCACCCTCAGGAACAAGCATTGCCGTTGCACACATTTCCTGTCCTAAAAACCCAGCTATATGGACATATTCTTTTTCCTTTTCCAGCTCCTCTTTTGTGAAGAAGAGACCAACTGGTTTGCGCAGAATTTCTTCCCGAAGAGTCACTAACTTTTTATAATCGTCGCTTCCATGATCGACAATTTTGAAATGGATTTTATCTTGCAATTCAGTAAACTGCTTTATGATTTCATAATGTTGCTGGACAAGTCCACTTCGATAGGATTGTGATGAGATAAGGCGGCAAGGAACTTCTCTTCCTATTGCATGAAACAACGGGATGCCAGATCCTAGAACAATTGGGATAACAGAAAGTGTCATCTCATCGACAAGCTGTAAATCGAGAAATTGGGAAATGGTAGAGCCTCCATCGACCCAAATAGACTTGACCCCTTCCCTGTGCAGCTTTTCAGTCAGATCTACAAGATCCCCCTGGTAAAGTTCCATCCCAGCTTTCACAGAGTTTAGGTTATTGCTTAATACAACCACTCTTTTTTCAGGGTAAGGATCGGCCACTGTCGATGCAATTTCATATGTCTTGCGACCGATAATTAGCGCATCAATACCGGCAAGCATGTTTTGGAAGCCGTAGTCTTCATCAAATCCGCCAACCCGATCCAGCCAATCAAGACTGTCGTCTTTACGGGCAATATATCCATCAATGCTCAAGGCAATATAAACTGAAATTTTAGGTCTTTGTTTTCTACTTACATCCATATTTTTTCCATTATTTTATTGCTAAAACTTCAATAAGCTCATCCTTCTGGCTAGAAAGTTTTGTTCTATAAAAATCCTCACATAACTGTTCTTTGTAAATATCCATGTGTACAATAGAAAACCCTGCTAAAGAGAGCGCCTCTTTTATAGACTCTTGACTATGAAAGTATCTAGAATAAGATTCCCCCCCCAAAGAATAAGTAGTTAATCCAGTGGCTGCATCAAACCTTGCAGTTTTATCACTAGTTTCCACGCAATCAACAGATCGAACCACAATAAATATTTTCCCTTGCTTTCGTAACACTCGATATAGCTCTGTTAAAGCCGATGCTAGTGCATCTTTATCGAGATAATGCAAAACCAATCGAGCGTAGATGTAATCGAAATGACAAGTAGGATAAGGAAGAGGCTTGCTTACATCTTCGATGTTAACTTCGATCTGATCTAAAAGACCCAATTCTTTGAATTGCTGCATTGTATATTCTGCACCTTTCGGGTCAATAGTTGTCGCTATGATATGTCTCTTTCTATCAGATTGAGCCATTTTAATTTCAGCAGAGCCTGCTGTAGAAATTCCTACACTATAAATATTTTTATCTGTTGGAGAAAGAAAATTTATCCCATTTGTTTCGCTGATTGATTCTAAGTGAACTTTCAATTGTTTCCTATTCATTTACTATCAACCTCAACATAAGCAACAACAGTAAATTCCTCTGCAAAAAAATGTGCTATTTCCTCTTTTTTTAAATGAGAAGTACTCACCAAATTTTTTCTATTCCAATCAAATAGTTCTTTTCCTTTCTTTAGATGAGCATTTTCATTAAAAGCTTTGAATTTTTTAAATATAGGCTCTTTCAGTTTTCTGTACTTTTCTCCTTCTTGATCTGCATCAAGAGCTGCCTTCATTTTTAACTCAGCATATTCTTGCAACGCCTCTGGATTATTAATGAGAATATTTCTAAATTCAATGAACCCTTTCCAATCAATACTTTCAGGATAAGTCAAATGAAGGTGGTATCTTCTGTTTTTTTCTTCAAGATCTGGTAGATAGATGATGAAATAAAAGCGGTCCGGCGTACTATAAAAAGGGCGGAATTCATAGCCGAGCTCTTGCAGTATATTTTTTGCCTCTTCCATGCGCTCTTTATCTACAGCAATTGCTATATCGATAATACCTTTTCCTCCCAGTCCAGGAACGGCAGTGCTTCCAACATGTTCAATAGACGCAGGAATGAAAAAATGCCTGGAAATTCGAGCCTTTTCTTTTACGAACAGACTCGGAAATAAAGGGTTGTATGGCTTAAATGTATATTTGCTCATAACCTCATTTTCTTGTCGATTTTAGAATTTTCTAAGAAATGATAGCATAGCTATAGCCAACTTTCCAGGGAAATGATAAACAAATACTCTTTACTTTCTCCATACTGGTTATCTTTGGAATAAAACCAATATTTCCTGCCTATCTAAGATACCGAGGAATTTGTTTTAACTCTTTTATTTCATACGTGATGTTTTTTTGAGCACCTTCGTTTTCATCTATAACGGTAAAAATAATCAGGTTTCCCTTTTTATTAAAATCGACTATTTTTAACCCGTTTTTAAGACCAGCTTGAAAAGCTACACTTCCATCCAAAACTCCTTTTATAGAGCCACTTTCTAGAGATTCTTGAAGCTTAATGCCAATATAGTCTTCCCATTCTAAACGATAGTCAGAACCCATTGCTTCTTGCAAAACAGGAATACTATCCCCTTCGATTACAAATTTTTTAATAGAAATAAGATCTTCCTGATCAACATAATTACCGAGAAGATGGAAGAAGTCATCAAATGAAAACCCTCCATTTTTTTTCTTTGAGAATTCTAATAAGTCGTGCATAAAATTATCCAAACTAAGCTCTTTCGACTTGGATTGAATTTTTGTATCAAGGTACAAAGCCAATACAAACCCTCTGTCGTAAGGAAGTAAATATGCAGCTCGATCGGTCCAGAAATTTTTTACAATAGTTTCATTTGAAATATTATGAACTGGTGATGAAAAATAATCGATTAGAAACTCATTGACAAGGTCAACATATTCATTTTTAGAAATGATTCCACTACTGTAGTTTAACTTTCGAGAGTAATACTCTGTAAATCCTTCTGAAAACCAATACATTGAGCCTTGAGGTTCACTAGAATGAATCTTATGCCCATTCCATGTATGGAAGTGTTCATGGCTTATTAATCCCGCTAACTCTTTGAGAGATTCATCTTTGGAGTAATTATTGTCCCCTAAAAACAATGAAAAAGTATTCGTTAGTGCAGTTCCCCCATAGCAATTTTTGGTATCAATAGGGATTACTGAGACTAAGTAATAAGGAAATTCATGGTCATTCCAAAAATTTCTTTGAGTCATGACTATTTGTTGAACTACAGAGGCAAATTCATCTGGAGAAAAGGGCCAATTTCCTCGAATTGCAATACAAATGGGATGTAGCCCTGGATTGCAATTTATTACTTTAAAATCCCCTGCTAAAAAAACATATGTGGGTAAGTCATTAGAGAAGCCCTCTATTTCCTGTAAGATCTGCCCCTCTCCAAAGCTATTTGCTATCTTCCAATCCCCCGGAATGTCATTCCATTGTAAAATAATCGACATTTTTGCATCTTGTTCAGAGGGAATAACAAAAATTCCGTGCCCAATTCCATAAAAATAGGAATCATTTCCTAAAGGTCTATAATAATTTTCATCGGAAAGATCCTCGGAAAGAAGCTGTACGCTATAGCTAAAAGTGATTAATTCGTTGGGACTATGATGAATGATTTTTATATGAGGTTGATCTGTATTTTCGATTGTATGCTCAATACAACTTAATTCCATTATATTCTTTTCTAGTTCTAATTGATTTGCCCACATGTGAGGCAATGTTAATTCACTTGTACCAGTTTTACTACCTTGAAACGTACACTCAACGATTAATTTATTATTTGAAATTTCTTTAAAAGAGAAGCAATAGCGAATCACCTTTATGGGTTCACTTGAAAAGCTGTAGACAGGTAGAAATATGCTTATTAGTAAAACAGTTACTGATGAAATTATTTTTTTCATTTGGCCAAATCCTTTAACGGTAATTCTACCAAAAACAAGATGTAGGCTCAAGAGAATAAACTCGCCATCCTCTAGTTGTTGCTCACCTTTTTTATACTGAAAAGGTGACATTTCTATTTAACGCTAATAGTTACTTTCCTGTAATTACTCTGCCTTTGGTAATTTAATGAGTATGCTAACAAATCTTACAGATATAATTCTATTAAAAATAAAGATAGTTACTAGCCCTCTCTCACAACTACGATAATACAAGGCCTCGATTTCACGAACTTCACAAACTAACGTTCGTCAATTTATTAATTCACACCTTGTTTCTTGTTTGTAATCACTTATTTATGTCATAATTAATCGAAATTTATTATGAGGTTTTTATGTCTTTAGGATTAAGTGTGTCACCATCGTTAAGTATTACTCAGGTTGTTGATTTTCAGGCAGTTAATAACTCAGAAGAGGCTTTGGTTGAGTTTAAGGAGATCCTAGAATCCCATTTCTCCAATCACTTTTTACCTAAATCGCCAGAAGAGCTATTTAAAAAATTAAATTCTTCTGTAAAATTAGAAGATATTTTTAATACACTACTAGAGAAGTGTCGAATAGCTGATTTAAACACATATATTGAATATTTCACAAAAAATTTTGATTACACTTTGACCCCAAGGCAAGAAGTAGCTTTTTGTATTTTTAATGACTTTGACCCCCCTTATACAGAAGAAAAATCACAATTTAGGTTATCAAATGAGGGTTTATTGGCTCTTATGGCAGAAAAAGAGGTCATACAAACGGAAGAAAATCTTGAATATTTACGCAACCTAGCAATAAAGTGGCAACACCCTGGAATATACACCCCTTCTCCATTGCCTATAGCATCTACTGATGTTAGAGTTAACTTACTATGGATTCAAGAAAATCCCTTTACAGGCAGTGAAAGCATTTTTGATAATGGAACCGACAACACCAACCTTAAAAAATTTCTAACTAGAATTACTGAAATTTCCTCACAAAGAGAAAACATAACTGTTCAACTTTGGTTTGATAGCGCGCAAGTTACAAAAGAGGCTTTCTCCAAAACAATAGAAATGATTCAACAGTTTAAAAAAGAGACAGAAATTGATCTTAAGCTTCGTGATGTTCGCACATTAGAGATCCCATCGAATCTTATGGAATGTTTTCATCCTTCAATGCCCATTTATTTTAGAGTTGATCTTTTAAAAGTGCTTATCCCCTACTCTGCTATGCAGGATGAATCTCATCCTCATTTTTGCGAGGTTAGAGATGTGGACATTAAACCAAATACACTAGAATCCGTCTACAACGCTACGACGATGAAATTATTGGAGACTATCGGCTATGTGTTTGGGCAGTACAGAGGGAATACGCTCGATTTTGAAAATAGCTTCATGATCTTTCATGTAAAAAATACGCGTTATCAAGCTACCTATAAAACCACACTCATAGACAAATTAGATCGTGTAGTGGCTTTCCAAAAAACACTACCCAAAAAGAGAGGAGATATTGACGACTCTATGATGGAAGGTGAAAAAATGTATGGTTTGACGATAGATTTTATAAGAAAAGACCTTCCTTTTCCAGAAAAATACCCTACAGTTATCGTAGAGGCCCCTCTAAGCAGTCACTCCTGCCCTAATGAAAAGGGTGAGGCTGACAGACGAGAGGAAACAGCTAGATTTACAAAAGAGGGCCCCCCATTAGTGATTAACGGCCATAGAAAGGCCTTGGATTTTTCAGAATGGATCCCAATAGTCCTTCCAATCCCACATTTATAGAAGGCAAGGAGTTAAGTCTTTGATAATTATATAATTACCACATATTAATTCAATTTAAACTTGAATTAATTGTTTTAATATGTTATAATTAAAGTAATATTAAAAGAAATCAAATAATAATACAAAAAAGGAAGGTAATATATGCAAGGAGTAAAAGCCGCACAAATAGGAGTAAATACATTAACAGCTACTTTAAATAGAACTGCACAAAAAGCAGTAGCTGTTCACAATAACCCCCATGTACTAACTGCTCTAGCCAACGAAGTACTTGGAGCCGCTAATACACAACCCGCTTCTACATCTGAAAAGGAAAAATCTTCCGAGGTTAAGAAAAAGAGCTTTTTAGAAAAGAATCCTAATATGATGATTAGTAGGATATTCAATAAAGATGACTCAAGTATGACAAAAGACCAAAAGATCGGCATGGGATTTTTGTATGTTATTGGATTGCTATTTATTGGTCTTTCGTTCTTTATTGATTTAGGGATGAATCGTACCAAGAACCAATCTTAGTCTAGGTCTAGGTTAAATCACTTTCTATAAAAGAGCAGAGACAAAAGTTTCTGCTCTTTTTTCGTGCACTTCAAATTACAACCCTTGATCCATATGAGAAATACAATCATAGATCAGCTTAGATAGAATTAATTCACCTCCCCTATTTCTCTCATCAGGAACAAATCCTGAAATGTCTATTCCAATCACATTGTGTTTCTTTACAACAGCCCTTAACAACTTCTCAATATATTGGTAAGAAAGACCAGCTGGATCTGGATTTTGGGATCCAATAATTCCAGGACTAAATACACTCATATCTAAACTTATATACACATCCCCTTCTATTTCACATAAGACATCTTCTAACCAATATTTATCTTCAACAATATCCTCAGCAAAAAAAACCTTATCAGGATCAAATAACAACTTCTCATTATTTCCCATAGAAGCTACTCCAAAATGCAGAACATTCTCACTACACACTTTTGCATGATGCATCCGACAAAACCGATGATTTCTTGTCCCACCCATGGTCTCTCTTAAACTTAAATGCGCATCAAGATTTAATATCGTTACATTCTTTGCTACCTTATTCAATGCATAATAGGCTCCAATTGATCCTGATCCATCACCAAGAAGCGTTATAGGAATTTTCTTATCTGCAATTTGCTTTGTCACTGCTTTATTCACCTGTTCTATACTCTCCTCCTCAGACATCGCATAAAAAGGATCTAACGTCGCAAATCCTGAAAGATAGGCTTTACTATCTGTTCCAATATGGTACTTCTCTATCACATGCGATGCTTCTAAAATCGCAGAGGGTCCAACACTCACCCCTTTAATAAATGCATCCTCTCGCTCAAACAAGATTGGATTAAATACATATTTTGCTTCTTTGTATTCACAACGAAATTCCATAAACCTTGGATGAGCAAGTTCTGTATATTTTTCTTTCTTAATATTATTAACCACTTTAAACACCTTAATTATTATTAAACATAGTACAAATTATAATTTACTATATTATAATTAATATGTAAACATTTATTTAATTTTTGAATCGATTAAAGGTTGTTCTTTATCCAACTCATGGCTATAATTGCTCTCTATGAATATAAAAACGATTTTTATTACAGGTGGAGTTCTCTCTTCTTTAGGCAAGGGGGTCACTGCCGCATCTTTAGGATTTTTATTAGAAAGAATGGGTTTAAAGATAGCTTTAATGAAGCTAGATCCCTATTTAAATATTGATCCAGGGACGATGAATCCATTTGAGCATGGAGAAGTGTATGTCACTGATGACGGGACAGAGACCGATCTAGATCTTGGTCATTATCACAGATTCACCAATTCTCCCCTCTCAAAAATTTCAAACGCAACCTCTGGGCAAATTTATAATGAAGTTATCCAAAATGAGAGAAAGGGGAAATATTTAGGTAGAGATGTACAAGTTGTACCTCATATTACCGACGCTATCCAAAATCGAATTAAAGCGTGTGGAGCTCAAAATCCTTCGACAGATGTTGTATTAGTAGAACTTGGCGGTACTGTGGGCGATATTGAATCAAGCCCTTTTTTAGAGGCCGCTAAGCAGTATTATTGCGCACATAGAAATTCCACATTTTTCATCCACCTCACCTATTTACCCTTCCTTCAAACCTCCGGAGAGATTAAAACAAAGCCCACACAGCATTCTGTACATGAGCTTCAGCGCGCTGGGATCTTCCCCGACATGATTTTATGCAGAACTTCAAAACCCATGTCTCTTGAGCATAAGAAAAAAATTGCTTTAAACTGTAGTGTTGAAGAATCTTGCGTTTTAGAGATTAGAGATATCGAAGGCTCTATTTATAAAGCCCCAATCAACTTGCTCAACGAAGGGATTTTAGACATCTTAGCTAAAAAACTTCAAATTACAGGCCCTGCACCCGATCTATCTGACTGGAAGGCGATGATTGATAAAATTGAGCATCCAAAAGGTTCTGTAAAAATTGCAATTGTTGGAAAATATATCCAATTTGACGATGCCTACAAATGCATCTACGAGTCTCTTCTTCATAGCTGTGCCCATGCCGATGTGAAGCTTAATCTTGTAAAGATCAACTCAGAAGAAGTATTAGATTTAGAGGAAAAGCTACAAGGGGTTCAAGGGGTATTAGTTCCTGGCGGATTTGGAGACCGGGGTATTGAAGGAAAAATCAAAGCAGCATCCTATTGCAGAAAACATAAAATTCCCTACCTTGGCATATGTTTAGGAATGCAAACACTCTGCATCTCTTTTGCAAGAGATGTATTAAACAAAAAAGAGGCAAACTCCACTGAATTTAATAAAGAAACAAAAGACCCAGTGATCTCACTACTGTCTGAGCAAAAAGAGATCATCAATCTTGGCGGGACAATGAGACTTGGAAGATATCCTTGTCAACTTCTCCCTGGCACTAAAGCGTTTGAAGCTTATAATGAAAAAATCATATTCGAAAGACATCGACACCGCTATGAGTTCAACAGTGATTACAAAGAGCTCTTTGAAAAAAATGGGTGTAAAATTTCAGGATTCAATCCTCAATATGGCCTGGCTGAAATTGTAGAAGAAGAAAACCATCCGTGGATGGTGGGGGTGCAATTTCACCCTGAATTTCTATCTAAACCTGATAAACCCCATCCTATCTTCTCCTCCTTCATCAAAGCTTCTGTAGAATTTAATAAGAAGGGAGAGCTCTGTGGAGTTCAAGGATGAATTCATTGTCGGCATTGATTTCGGTCTAAAGCGCATAGGACTTGCTATTTGCAGCAAGGGCATTACATTTGCAATTCCGAGCAAAACCATAGAGGCAAAAAAAGATGACTTATCCTCCATCAAAGCAATCCTAGAAGGCTATCCTGAAACAATTGATCGATTTGTATTAGGACTACCCATCTATCTAGATGGAAATGAAAGTTCTATGACAGTAAGAGTGAAGTTATTTGGAAAAGTTTTAGAAGAATACACAAAAAAGCCAGTCCATTATATAGATGAAAGGCTCACCTCAGAGCAATCTGAAGATCTGCTAAAGGAGCTTGGTTTTAATCGTAAAGATCGCATTCCCCACAAAGATAGTCTAGCAGCACAACTTATCCTCAAGGACTTTCTCTCACAAATGTAACTTTGTATGTTCTTCAAAATATAAGTAGAAGATAGCTCATCTATCTGCTATATTTAAGCCATGAGAGAAAACCTATTTACAGAAAACTCCAGCAGAAAAACTCCAAGTCCATGTATATTAGTTATTTTTGGAGCCTCTGGTGATCTTACTGGAAAAAAGCTCATCCCAGCTTTATATAATTTAATGCATGATGGACTGCTCCCCTCAAATTTTATTTGTGTGGGTTTTGCAAGGAAGCAAAAAACTGACGCGGAATTTCGCCTCGAGATGAGAGAGCAGATCAAAAAGCACTCTAGATCAAAAGGTGAAGAAAAAGAGCTTGAAGTGTTTACAGATAAGCTGTTTTATTATTCTGCTAATTTTGATGATGATAGCGGCTATGAAAAGCTCCACTCTACCCTTGCTGATCTAGATAAAAAGCATGGCACGATGGGTAATCGTATTTTCTACCTATCGGTACAGCCCTCTTACTTTAGCACTATTACAGAAAAACTTAAGCAACACCACCTTATCTATGATGAAATTGATACAGAACGCTTTTCAAGGGTGATCATAGAAAAACCTTTTGGGCAAGATCTTGAATCTGCGAAAAAATTACAAGCCCTCATGGCAAATAATTTATCGGAGAACCAGATTTACAGGATCGATCATTATCTAGGGAAAGAGACAGTTCAAAACCTCCTTGTTTTTCGATTTAGTAATGCAATCTTTGAAGGGTTATGGAATAACCGCTATGTCGATAATATCCAAATAACTGTCGCTGAAAGTATTGGAATAGAGACTCGGGGCACTTTTTACGAGTCGGCCGGCCTTGTTCGAGATATTATCCAAAACCATTTGATGCAAGTACTCTCCCTTGTCACAATGGAGCCCCCAACTTCCCTTTCTCCCAATAGTATTCGTGATGAAAAGGTAAAGGTTTTAAGTGCAATCAGGCATTATCAAGGTGCTGAAATTGATAAATACACTGTACGAGGGCAATACAAACAAGGCTTTGTAGATGGAGAGAGAGTTTGCGGTTACAGGGAAGAAAAAGATGTAGATCCAAACTCCAATATTGAGACATTCTCTGCAATGCAGCTATCCATTGATAACTGGCGCTGGGCAGGGGTTCCCATTTATATTCGGGCTGGAAAAAGGCTTCCAAAACGCTCTACTGAAGTGTGTGTGATGTTTAAAAGCCCCCCCGGAATTTTATTCAATAAAGGGGAAAAATCCAATGCCCCCAACTGCTTTATCTTTAGAATTCAACCAAATGAAGGGATCTCAGTTCGCTGTAACAGTAAAGTGCCGGGGACCTCAAATTTAATTCAGCCTGTCACCATGGATTTTCAATATGAGAATTTTTTTGGCAGAGGAGTACCTGAAGCGTACGAGCGTTTAATTCATGATTGCATCCTGGGAGATAACACCCTCTTTGCCCGTGTAGATGAATCTTTACACTCTTGGGAATTTATCACCCCTATTTTAAATAGGTGGAAGCAAACTCCTTTGACCCCTGATGAGATGTATGCAGCAGGGACATGGGGACCAATAGATTCTGAATTGCTATTGAAAGGGGCAAGTCGTGCATGGAAAATGATCTAAAAACAATTAAACCTTCTGAAATTGAGATCACCCTTGCCGAATTGTATGAACGGGAAAAAAAGGCCAATGTAGTTAAGGCGTCCCTTTTCACCCTGATTATCTTCACAGAAGAGGGCGAGCGTGAAAAATACCTATTCGAATTATCTAAATCGTTAATTAAAAAATTTCCCTGCCGTATTATTTTTGTAAAGGAATCCCTTACCGAAGGAGATTTTTTACACACAAAAGTCTTTGCACTAAAACCTGAAGGTTCTGCTGAAGGTTTTTTCTGTGAATTTATCCATTTTGAGGTGAGTAAAAGTTATAAAGAACGGATTTCCTCATTGATCCTCCCACATGTGATTGCCGACCTTCCCATCTACCTGCTCTTTGCTAAAGATCCCTCCCTTGGAGATACTCCCACAAGCCTTGGCATAGATAAACTCCCTATGAGAATTATTTTTGATTCAGAGTGTATGAGCGAAATAGGGATCCTTGCCTCTTACATCAAGTCTATTCATGATGATCATATTGATGTGGGAGATCTTAATTGGGCAAGATTCTCCCCTTTCAGAGATTTGATTACTAAAGTTTATTCAAACAAAGAAAAACTCAAAACTTTAGTCGGTTGTAAAGAAATCTCTGTTTCTTACAACTCCCATGAAACTGCATCTTTCCATCATAACAAAATTCAAGCGATTTATTTTCAAGGGTGGCTTGCGACAAAAATGCATTGGGAATTTGAAACCATTGTATGTGAGGAAAAGACCTTGATCATTTCCTATCGTTCTAAATATGGGGTGCACAAAGTAATGGTAAAACCTTGTGATAAACAAAATACCCTTCGTCCTGGAGGGATAGTCTCTGTTGTGGTAAAAAATGATGAGGAGGTAACAAGTCTTATTAGAGAAGAGTCTGCAGCCCATATTATTAAAATCTGCCACTCCACCAAAGACAAATGTGAGATTCCTGTCCTCTATCCAGTGAGTAAAGAAGGGACAGGGTCATCGATTACAAGGGAGATTTACTCAAAAGGAACAAGTGAGGATTTCCTCACCGTGATTACATTAATATCTACTTGGAAAACAGGATTTATTTGCTCATGATACACTCCTTTGACGATACAAGAGATATTGCCATCCTAAAGGATCCAATTGCCTTTGCTAAAGAATACTTTTTAACCATTGCCAAAGAGGCTATTATTAAACGCGGTTTGTTTACCGTAGCTCTCTCTGGCGGATCTACCCCAAAAGCGTTGTATAATCAATTAAAACATTGTAAAGATGCAATAGATTGGAGTAAAGTATACATTTTTTTTAGCGATGAAAGATCTGTTCCACCAACTGATAGTGAAAGTAATTATTTAATGGCCATGGAAAATGGCTTTTCTGAGTTACCTGTTCCAAAAACACAAATTTTTCGAATGAAAGCTGAAAACAATATCAAAGAAAATGCGATTGCATACGAAGCTTTGATCAAACAATATGTACCAAATGAATCTTTTGATCTAATTCTTCTTGGTATGGGAGATGATGGACATACCGCCTCATTATTTCCAAAAACTTCTGCTCTCAATGAAAAAACCAGAAAAGTCATTGAAAATCAGGTCCCTCAGAAAAATACAGTAAGGATGACTTTTACCTATCCCCTCATTAAAAATGCTCAGCACATTTTATTTTTGGCCATCGGTGCAAGTAAATCCGAAATGGTTCAAAGAGTCCTTACCGACCAAACGGGAAAATACCCCGCAAGTCTTGTCACTTGTACCTTGCACAAGGTTCTTTGGGTCCTTGACAAAAGCATCTAAATTTATTTTTTTCCGATCTTTAGGCGGTGGCCTTCTGTTTAAATTTCCATAACATTGAGAAGTTAAAGTAATTGTAATATTTTCCATGTCTAAAAAATAACCTAGAAGAGATTTTTTTGACAGAAAAAAGTTAGCCTTAAATCGAAATTGTGTTAAAAAGAATTTATGGGCAAAGTACTATTACGTGGTTTTTTAGGGATAGCACCTCTTGCTATCACCATTATCTTGCTGATATGGTTGTACAATCATCTTGAGTTTATCTTTGGTGGGCCAATAGCCTATTTTTTTCCAAATCTCTATTTCCCTGGTCTTGGAATACTTATTGCTGTAATCACCTTGTTCCTTCTAGGTTTGCTTTTAAACTATTGGTTTGTTGAATATATCTACCAAAAATTCGAAGCTTTTTTAAAAAAGATCCCCCTCTTAAAAACAATCTACAATTCTGTTACCGATCTGATGAGTTTTTTCAATACAGGGGACAAAAACAAGAATAATAAAGTGGTGTCTGTTCACATTGCTGGAGTAAAAATGTTAGGCCTTGTTACAAGGGAAACCTTTGATGATCTTCCAAAAGGAATTGGAACAAAAGATGATATTGTAGTATTTTTTCCTTTTAGCTATCAAATAGGAGGGATGACCACAATTGTCCCAAAATCTCTTGTGACAGCCATAGATATGACTGTGGAAAAAGGTCTACGCTTTATGGCAACAGGGGGAAACCCTGGAGACACTAATGTTGCTAAAGAACCTAACAAATTTTAGTTTTTTAAAACATTTAATGGATGGGATGTTCTCTTTTTGGCATAGATACCACAACCTTTTAACACCTCAGGTTCACCAAAAATTTCTATCCGTGGCCAAGTTCTACAAATAGCCGGCCTAAAAAAATACCGCCCACAAGACCCATTTTTTTGTAAGTAACGGCAGCCCATCACGTAGACCTCCCCTTTTCCATGTTGGACAGGTTTTTTATTCCTTTTATAAAATCCATTTACCTGGGTATGCCAAAATAAATCTAAAAATCCAAAACCTCCCTTAACTTTCCGAACCAAGATATAGTGACAGCAATTTCCTCGCTTCTTACACTTTCCTGCCTTAACAAACGGCGGAGGGACAAATATCTTTGCAACTTTCTGACAAAAAACATCTAGCCATATAAACGGTAAAATAATCGCTCTGATGGGCCATCTAATGATTGCAGGAAGCCATTGCCTTGGGATCCCTCC